>NZ_WKEE01000099.1:0-7776 GCF_021605635.1 Stenotrophomonas sp. PA-6-5C | reverse complement strand
ATGCCGCTCCCTCCCCCTCCCCCCCGCGTCGGCTGCACAGCTCCCTGTCCATGCCGTATTTCTCGTTCGCACAGCCGCTGACCCCACGGAGCTGAATATGAGCGACATCCAGTGGAGCGACGGCGCTCCCATCTACCGCCAACTGAAGGAACGCGTGATCGCCATGATGCTTGACGGAATCCTCAAGCCGGGCGATGCCCTTCCTTCGGTGCGCCAGGTGGCCGCCGATTACCAGCTCAATCCCATCACCGTTTCGCGCGCCTACCAGGAGCTGGCCGATGAAGGCCTGGTCGAGAAGCGCCGCGGTCTGGGCATGTTCATGACCGAACAGGCGGCCACGCAGCTGCGCAGCAGCGAGCGCGAACGCTTCCTCAACGAAGAATGGCCGGCCGTTCTGGAGCGCATCCAGCGACTGGGCCTGAGTCTCGACGAATTGTTGCCCCAGGGGAAATTCTGATGAATGCCAGTCCCACTACCGCTGTGCCAAGCGACGCTGTCATTACCGCCCGAGGCCTTCGCAAGGCCTACAAGAACACGCTCGCGCTCGACAACGCCAGCTTCTCCATACCGGCCGGCCGGATCATCGGCCTGATCGGCCCCAATGGTGCCGGCAAGACCACCGCGCTGAAGGCGGTGCTCGGCCTGACCTCGGTGGAAGGCGAGCTGAGCGTGCTTGGCCGTGACCCGCGCGCGCATCGCGACGATCTGATGAATGACATCTGCTTCATCGCCGATGTCGCCGTGCTGCCGCGCTGGCTGAAGGTGCGTGAGGCGATCGACTTCGTCGCCGGCGTGCACCCCCGCTTCGACCGTGCCCGTTGCGAGCGTTTCCTGGCCAACACAAAGCTGCAGCCCAAGCAGCGCGTGCGTGAACTGTCCAAGGGCATGATCGTGCAGCTGCACCTGGCCCTGGTGATGGCCATCGACGCCAAGGTGCTGGTGCTGGACGAACCCACGCTCGGCCTGGACATCCTGTACCGCAAGGAGTTCTACCAGCGCCTGCTGGAAGACTACTTCGACGAGCAGAAGACCATCATCGTCACCACCCACCAGGTGGAGGAGATCGAGCACATCCTCACCGACGTGATGTTCATCCGCGATGGCCGCATCGTGCTCAACGCGGAAATGGACGAGGTCGGCGAGCGCTATACCGAACTGCTGGTCGGCGCCGATCAGCTTGAAACCGCCCGCGCACTGAAGCCCATCGACGAGCGCAGCCAGGCCTTCGGCAAGACCGTCCTGCTGTTCGACGGGGTGCCACGCAGCCAGCTGGCCAGCCTGGGCGAAACCCGCAACGCCGGCCTTGCCGATCTGTTCGTCGCTGTCATGAAGGGGACCTACGCATGAATGCCGTCAACCATCCTGTCAGCCCTGCAGGCACCCTGCGCTGGCTGCTCAAGCGCGAATACTGGGAAAACCGCGGTGGTTTCCTGTACGCCCCGGTGATCGCCGGCATCGTTTCGCTGCTGATGAGCGGCATCGGCATCGGCCTGGGCCTGTTCGCCCTGCATCGTGCCGCGCGCGATGGCGGCCTGCACATCGACGGCGAGAGCGTGAACATCAATGGTCTGGATCTGGCCGTGCTGACCCGCGACATCAGCGCCAAGGACATGGCCGATCTGGGCAACGGCCTGGACCTGGCGATGGTACTGACCTCGTCATGGCCGCTGATCGTGCTCGCGTTCGTGGTGTTCTTCTACTGCCTGGGCGCGCTGTATGACGACCGCCGCGACCGCAGCATCCTGTTCTGGAAGTCGCTGCCGCTGTCGGATACCCAGACCGTGCTGTCCAAGGTGTTCAGTGCACTGATCGTCGCACCGCTCATCGCCATCATCGCGTCCAGCCTGACCCTGCTCGTGTTCATGCTGGTGCTGTGCCTGGTGGTGGTCTCCCATGGCGGTGACGCGATGCAGCTGATCATCGGCCCGGCCAACCCGATGAGCCTGGTACTGGGCATGTTCGTGTCCATCCCGGTATACGCCCTGTGGGCGCTGCCTACTGCCGGCTGGCTGCTGCTGTGCTCGGCGTGGGCACGGAGCAAGCCGTTCCTGTGGGCGGTGATGCTGCCGCTGTTCGCCGGCATCATCGTCAGCACCACCAAGCTGATGCACCTGTTCGACCTGACCACCGGCTGGTTCTGGCAGCACATCGTCGGTCGCCTGCTGTTGGGTGCGATGCCGGGGATGGACCTGCTGTACCGCGCCGGCGGCGAATCCAGGCAGGATCTGAACTCGATCGTCGCCCTGATGTCGCCCGCCGCGCAGCTGAAGTCGCTGGCAATGCCCGGCCTGTGGATCGGTGCGGCCTTCGGCGTGGTCTTCATCTTCATCGCCATCCGCCTGCGCAAGCGCGCTGGCGAAATCTGATCTTCAACCTGGAGGCACCACCCATGCGTTCCTTGATTGCCTGTAGTGCGCTGTTGCTGTTGCCCTTGTCGGCGCTGGCCGCCGATGCACCGAACTGCAAGTTCTCCGCGCCGCGCGCGCTGAAGATCGACACCGCCGGCGCCAAGGCGGTGGTGTTCGAGATCAACCAGCATGACCTGAAGGTGGTCGCCAGCGCTGGCGGTGGCCAGCTCGAGGGCCGCGCCTGCGCGTCCAACAAGGACTGGCTGGACCAGCTGGTGCTGGACCAGCGGCGCGTGGGTGACAAGCTGGTGGTAAGCCTGCGCCGCGACAGCCGCGGCTCGCTGTCGATGGGCAACAACTATGCCTGGCTGGACATCCGTGGCAGCGTGCCGGACAACCTGCCGCTGCAGTTCAAGATCGGTTCCGGCGATGGCAGCATCGAGAACGCGCAGTCGCTGAGCATGGACGTGGGCTCCGGTGATGGCATCGCCCGCGGCACCCGCGGCAGCGTGCATGCCGCCGTGGGTTCGGGCGACCTGGACGTTGATGGCGCCGCATCGTTCAACCTGCTCTCGCTGGGTTCGGGCGACGTCAACGCCCGCAACATCGGCGGTGATGCCAGCGTCGGCACCGTCGGCTCCGGTGACCTGAAGGTGACCGACGTGCGTGGCAACGCGCGGCTGGATACCGTCGGCTCCGGCGACATCGGCTTCAAGCAGGTGCAGGGCAACCTCGAGATCGGTGTGGTCGGCTCCGGCAATGTCGAGATCGAGCAGGTCGGCGGCAATGTCCGTGTACGCAGCCACGGCTCGGGTGATATCGATGTCGATGGCGTGCGCGGCAACCTCACCGTCGAGCACAGCGGCAGCGGCGACGTCCAGCACCGCAGTGTGGCCGGCACCGTCACCCTGCCCCGCGGCAAGTAACGCCCAACCATCCGATTCGAGGGGAATGCCATGAACCTGCTGCGCCTGCTGCCTGCTGCCCTGCTGTGCCTGCCACTGATCGCCTGTGGCGACACCTCCAGCCCCGACAAGACCGCCGGCAAGGCGGTGGCCGAGACCGCCGGGGGCGTCGGCCAGACCGTCAAGGAAGCGATGGACGACGCCCGCAAGGAAATTGCCGAGGGCAACATCAAGATCTCCGCTGACAACCAGCCGCGCGCGGAGATCACCCCGCAGGGACAGCTGCTGATCGGCGGCAAGCAGGTAACGCTGGACGAGGGCCAGCGCCGCCAGCTGCTCGATTACCGCGGCCATGTGGTGGCGGTGGCGATGGACGGCATGGATGTGGGCCTGGCGGGCGCCAAGCTCGGTGCCAACGCTGCCGGTGAAGCACTGAAGGGCATCTTCAGCGGCGACAGCGAAGGCATCGAGAAGCGGATCAACGCCGAGGCCGCCAAGATCGAGGCGCAGGCCAAGCGCATCTGCGACCGCATGCCGGCCATGCTGGCCAGCCAGCAGGCCCTGGCGGCCTCGCTGCCGGCGTTCAAGCCCTACGCCACGATGGACCAGAGCGATGTGGACGACTGCGGCAAGGACACCGTCGTCAACCGCTGACCCTGTGACAGATCAGCGCACCCGGCCGGCAGCGCGCAGGCGTTGCCGGCCGCTGCGCCCCGGCGGGCTTACAATGGCGCCCCCGGATGCACTTCATTGAACCGCCATGAAAAAGCTGTTTCTGCTGCTGGCCGCCCTGCTCTGCCTGGGCCTGGTCGGCTGTGACCAGGATTACCGCAACCACCGCGCCGAGCGCGGCAAACCGAAGATCTCGGTCAGCGAAAGCATCGTGACCGTGCGCCGCCAGCCGGCGCCGAACATCATCATCCTGCCCGACGGTCAGATGAAGATCGACGAGATCCTGATCCCACTGAACGCCGAGCAGAAGCACATGCTGCAGACGATGTTCGGCACGCTGCAGGTGCTGCGCCAGAACACGCTGGTGGCCGCACCGGCCGACCCCAACATGCAGCCGGTGAAGATCGTGCCACCGGAAGGCATGCAGGTGATTCCGCCGGACCTGGTGCAGACCATTCCCGAGTTCAAGGATTACACCGAGACCTTCGGCAACATCGTCGCCGACCGTCGTTGAAACGAGAACGCCGCCCTCCCGGGCGGCGTTTCCGTTTGTAGAGCCGAGCATAGGCTCGGCTCTACAGAGTGCAGATTGCAGATCAGCCGCCGGCACCACCGCCACCGGCCTGGATGCCACCGGCGGTCAACGCGGCCGGGTCCAGCAGCCGGCGCAGCTCGGCTTCGGCCAGGCCACTGTCTTCCAGCGCCACGTCCAGCACCGGGCGCTGCTCCTTGTAGGCACGCTTGGCGATGGCTGCGGCTTTCTCGTAGCCGATGATCGGGTTCAGCGCGGTCACCAGGATCGGATTGCGTGCCAGCGCTTCGGCCACACGGTCTTCGCGCACCTTCAGGCCGGCAATGGCGCTGTCGGCCAGCAGGGTCGACACATTGGCCAGCAGGCCGATGCCATCAAGCAGGTTCACCGCGATCAGCGGCAGCGTCACATTGAGCTGGAAGTTGCCGGTCTGGCCGGCCACGGTGATCGCCGTGTGGTGGCCGATCACCTGTGCGCAGGCCATCACCGTCGCCTCCGGAATCACCGGATTGACCTTGCCCGGCATGATCGAGGACCCCGGCTGCAGTGCCGGCAGCTCGATCTCGCCCAGGCCCGCCAGCGGACCGGCATTCATCCAGCGCAGGTCGTTGGCGATCTTGATCAGGGCTACTGCCAGCGCATTGAGCTGGCCCGACAGTTCCACCGCATCATCCTGCGCGGCCAGGCCTTCGAACTTGTTCTCGGCGCTGTCGAACTTGAAGCCGGTCTGCTGCTTCAGTGCCTTGGCCACCTGCGCACCAAAGCGCGGGTCGGCATTGATGCCGGTGCCGATGGCGGTACCGCCCAGCGGCAGGCGGCGCACGCGCTTGAGGCTGTCCTCGATGCGCTCCTGTGCCGAGGCCAGCTGCGCCGACCACGCACCGAATTCCTGTTCGAAGGTCAGCGGCATCGCGTCCATCAGGTGGGTGCGGCCGGTCTTGACCACCTTGCGCAGGCTGCGGCCCTTCTTGTCCAGGGTTTTGCGCAGGTGCACCAGCGCCGGCAGCAGTTGTTCGTGCGCGGCCAACACGGCCGACACCCGCAGCGCCGTCGGAATCACATCGTTGGAGCTCTGCCCCTGGTTGACGTGATCGTTCGGGTGCACCGTGGTCTTGCCTGCCTTGCCTGCCTTGCCGGCGCGGTTGGCCAGCGTGGCGATGACCTCGTTGGCATTCATGTTCGAGGAGGTGCCCGAACCGGTCTGATAGACGTCGATCGGGAACTGCGCGTCCCACGTACCGTCCGCCACTTCAGCAGCGGCAGACTGGATCGCCTTGGCCACTGTCTTGGGCAAGTGGCCCAGCTCGGCGTTGACGCCGGCGGCGGCTCCCTTGACCAGGCCCAGTGCGCGGATGAAGCCGCGCGGCATGCGCTGGCCCGACACCGGGAAATTCTGTACAGCGCGCTGGGTCTGCGCGCCCCACAGGGCGTCGGCAGGCACCTGCAGTTCGCCCATGCTGTCGTGCTCGATCCGGAAACCCTTGGGGGCGCTCTTGCTTGCAGCTTTGCTCATTGCATCAACTCCGCACTACTTCGGTTGGGGAAAGGGAAGCGGCGGCTGGCAGGGTGTCGCTTCCCGGGCTGGCGGCTGCGACAACGATACTCCCTTGTCCGCAGCGTGGGATGGCGAGGACGGGCCAGATCGTTTCATCGGCAGGGCCGATTGTGTTGTAGAGCCGAGCCCACGCTCGGCTGCATCTGCGGTCTGGCGTCTGAGGAGCAGCCGAGCGTAGGCTCGGCTCTACAGGGCGCTCCCGCCCGGCACGTCGTAGAATATGGCCCCCGCCGCTCGCCCTTCCCTGCCGACATGTCCGAATCCGCCCTGCTCGCCCTGTCCCCGCTCGATGGCCGCTATGCCGGCAAGGTCGACGCCCTGCGCCCGATCTTCTCCGAGTACGGCCTGATCAAGGCCCGTGTCACGGTTGAAGTGGAGTGGCTGCTGGCCCTGGCCGCCGAGCCGGGCATCGTCGAGCTGGCCGCGTTCTCCGACGCCGCCATCGTCCGCCTGCGTGCGCTGGCCAGCGGCTTCAGCCCGGCCCAGGCCGCGCGCGTGAAGGAGATCGAGCGCACCACCAACCATGACGTCAAGGCGGTGGAGTACTTCATCAAGGAGCAGTTGAAGGACGATGCCGAGCTGGCACCGGCGCTGGAGTTCGTGCATTTCGCCTGCACCAGCGAAGACATCAACAACCTCAGCTACGGCCTGATGCTGGAACAGGCCCGGCGCGACGTGGTGCTGCCGACCCTGGACGGCATTGCGACCGCCCTGCGCACCCTGGCCCATGCCCAGGCGGGCCAGCCGATGCTGTCGCGCACCCACGGCCAGACCGCCTCGCCGACCACCCTGGGCAAGGAGCTGGCCAACGTGGTCGCGCGCCTGGAGCGCCAGCGCCGGCAGATCGCCGCGGTCGAACTGACCGGCAAGATCAACGGCGCGGTCGGCAACTACAACGCGCACATCGCCAGCTACCCGGACGTGGACTGGCCGGCCTTCGCCGAGCGCTTCGTCACCGGCCTGGGCCTGGTGTTCAACCCGTACACCACGCAGATCGAGCCGCACGACAACATCGCCGAGATCGGTGATGCCGCCCGTCGCGCCAACATCATCCTGATCGACCTGGCCCGCGACATCTGGGGTTACGTCTCGCTGGGCTACTTCAAGCAGCGCCTGAAGGAAGGCGAAGTCGGTTCGTCGACGATGCCGCACAAGGTCAACCCGATCGATTTCGAGAACGCCGAAGGCAACTTCGGCATCGCCAACGCGCTGTTCGAGCATTTCAGCGCGAAGCTGCCGATCAGCCGCTGGCAGCGCGACCTGACCGATTCCACCGTGCTGCGCGCGCTGGGCACCGCATTCGGCCACAGCCAAGTGGCGCTGGATTCGCTGGCCAAGGGCCTGGGCAAGCTGGAAGTGAACCCGCAGCGCCTCGACGCCGATCTGGATGCGGCCTGGGAAGTGCTGGCCGAAGCCGTGCAGACGGTGATGCGCCGCCACGGCCTGCCGAACCCGTACGAGCAGCTGAAGGCGCTGACCCGTGGTCAGGGCATCACGGCAGAGTCGATGCGCACGTTCGTGCAGGGACTGGAGCTGCCGGCGGATGCCAAGCAGCGCCTGCTCGACATGACCCCGGGCAGCTATACCGGCCTGGCCGAGTCGCTGGCGAAGAAGATCTAAGGGTTTTCCTTGCGGCGGCGGCCGCGGGCGCTGCCTGCGGCAGGCTTGTACTGCCAGGGCAACGGCAACGGCAACGTCAAAAGCGGCTCTGGATTGCTGCTAGCTGGGCGGGCCGGGATGGGCCAGCGGGACACGCCGTGAACC
>NZ_WKEE01000098.1:0-9077 GCF_021605635.1 Stenotrophomonas sp. PA-6-5C | reverse complement strand
CTGCAAGTACGTCCATGTAAGCTCGGTCGCCGCTTGCTCGTGCGCGCTATCCCGCGCGCACGGCAAGACCGGGGTTGAGCGTCCTGCCCAACCCGCCCGAGGCATGCCTCGGGCCCATGCGGCTCACGCCCCTGCACAGCCCACCCGCCCGGCCTTGGACAATTTCCGTGCGCGTCCAGCCACGTAAAGAGAAAATAAAAGCGGGTCGCTGCGCTCGGTGGAGCGGTTGTATCAGCGCGGGGTGGCCAGGTGGTGGGCGACCAGGGCGTTTGCATGGCCATGGCCCAACCCATGCTCGGATTTCAGGAAGCTGACCAGTTCCATGTGCTTCAGCCCCGGCCGTTTGGCCAGCAGGCCGAGCCAATGCGCCACCGGCTGCCCGTAGGTCTTTTCGATGGACGGAAAGTAGGACGCCGGACCCTTGGGTTTGCTGTCGGTGCTCATGTGCTGCTCCCTGTTGTTTGGACAGTATCCATTCGACGAACCACGGAACCACGAATCGACATAGCGGATTTACAAACCAGCACCGGCACAGCCCGGCACCTATCCACGCATGGCGTGGATCCACGTGTCGACCAAGGTCGACACCCACCAAGAGCAGGCCATGCCATTCCGACAGATCGCGGCCTCCTGTCGAAGGCGGGGTGGGTCCGGTTGCGGGGGTGTCCGCGGCATGGATGCCGCGGCCAAGCCTACAGGGACGTATTCACGGCGTCCCCCGCAACCGGACCCATCCTGCCAAACCCTGGAAACCGATGTTGCTGTTGCTTCGGCTTTTGCTCTTGCTTCGGCTGTTGCTGTTTAGGTTGCCAGCCAGCGGCCGGCACTACCGCGGGCGCCGGGCGCAGCCCGGCCGTATCATCCCCTCATGCCGCGTGAAAACCTCAACGACCTGCAAGCCTTCGTCCACGTCGCCCGCGAAGGCAGCTTCACCAAGGCCGCCGCCCAGCTGGGCGTCTCCCAGTCCGCCCTCAGCCACGCCATGCGCGGGCTGGAAGAACGACTGGGCGTGCGCCTGCTGACCCGCACCACCCGCAGCGTCGCCACCACCGAGGCCGGTGCTCGCCTGCTGGACACCCTGGCCCCGCGCCTGGCAGAGATCGAAGACGAACTGGCCGCGCTGGCCGAATATCGCGAGCGGCCCGCAGGTACCATCCGCATCAATGCCACCGGCCACGCCGCCGAATACCTGGCCTGGCCAAGGCTGGCGCCGCTGCTGCAGCAGTACCCGGACCTGAAGGTCGAGCTGACCACCGATTACGGCCTGGCCGACATCGTCGCCGAGCGCTACGACATCGGCATCCGTCTCGGTGAGCGCCTGGCACGCGACATGGTGGCGCTGCCGATCAGCCCGCCGCTGCGCATGCGCGTGGTGGGCGCGCCGTCGTACTTCCGCCAGCACGTGGCGCCGGTGCACCCGCACGATCTGGCCGGGCACAACTGCATCACCCTGCGCCTGCCCACCCATGGCGGCCTGATGCCGTGGGATTTCGGCCAGGGCGGCAACGAGCTGAGCATCCGCGTCTCTGGTCAGTGGACCTTCAACACCATGGGCATGACGCGGGCGGCAGCACTGGCCGGCAGTGGTCTGGCCTGGCTGCCCGAGGACCAGGTGCAGGCGGCCCTGCAGGAGGGCCGGCTGCAATCAACACTGGATGACTGGTGCCCGCACTTCGACGGCTACTACGCGTACTACCCGTCGCGCCGGCATGTCACCGTGGCGATGCGCACCGTGCTTGATGCGCTGCGCGGGCCGATGATGGATTGAGGAGTGCGGACCAACGGTCCGCACCCACCACGGAACGCACCCACTGCGATCAGCCCTTGGCCTGCGCCGCACGCTGCGCGTTGTAGCGCTCGCCGACAATGGCGATCTCCTGCAGCGTCTGCGCGATGCGCTCCAGCTCGGCGGGCGACAGCTGCAGTTCGGCGGCGGCCAGGTTCTCTTCCAGGCGATGGATCTTGGTCGTACCCGGAATCGGCACGATCCACGGCGCCTGCGCCAGCAGCCAGGCCAGCGCGACCTGTGCCGGGGTGGCCCCCCGCGCCGCCGCGATCGTGGTGATGCGGTCAACCAGCGCTTGATTGGCGCGGCGTGCTTCCACTTCGAAGCGGGGCACGGTGTTGCGGAAATCGTTGTCGGCGAAGGTGGTGTCGGCGTTGATCGCGCCGGTCAGGAAACCGCGACCCAGCGGACTGAACGGGACGAAGCCGATGCCCAGTTCCTGCAGCGCCGGCAGCAGTTCGCGCTCCGGCTCGCGCCACCACAGCGAGTACTCGCTCTGCACTGCAGCCACCGGTTGCACGGCATGGGCGCGACGCACCGTGGCCGCACTGGCTTCGGACAAACCGAAGTGGCGCACCTTGCCCTCGGCGATCAGGTCACGCACGGTACCGGCGACGTCCTCGATCGGCACGTTCGGATCTACACGGTGCTGGTAGAACAGGTCGATATGGTCCGTGCGCAGGCGCTTGAGGCTGGCTTCGGCCACCGCGCGGATGTTCTCCGGGCGACTGTCCAGGCCGGTGTCGACCTGGGCGTCCTTGAAGCCGAACTTGGTGGCGATCACCAGCTTGTCGCGGTGCGGCGCCAGCGCTTTGCCGAGCAGATCTTCGTTGGTATACGGCCCGTAGACTTCGGCGGTGTCGAAGAAGGTCACGCCGCGTTCGACCGCCGCATGCAGCAGGGCGATGCCCTGGCTCTGCTCGACGGCGGGACCGTAGCCATGGCTCAGGCCCATGCAGCCCAGGCCCAGGGCGGAGACTTTCAGGCCGCTGCGGCCGAGTTCACGTGTCTGCATCGTCGTGCTCCAGTAGGGGAGCAATGACGATACGCCTGCAGGGGCGGCGAATTGAACGACCTGGATGGCAGTCGGTCATGACTGGATTTCATGAATACCGTCCAGCCACCCATCGCACTGGCGCCGGTGGCTGGCGCCACCGTTACCGAACCTCTGAAATCTCCACGCCATCCAGCCCCTGCGACAGGGTGCGGGCATCGCCGCCCTGGCTGAGCTTGATGCGCAGGCGCACTTCGTTCTGCGAATCGGCGTAGCGCAGTGCGTCCTCGTAGCTGATCTCACCGGCCTGGTACAGCTCGAACAGGCTCTGGTCGAAGGTCTTCATGCCCAGCTGGACCGAATCCTTCATCAGCTCCTTCAGCTTGTGGATCTCGCCGTCGCGGATGTAATCCTGCACCAGCGGCGTGCCCAGCAGGATCTCCATCGCGACCTTGCGCGAGCGGCCATCCGGCGACGGAATCAACTGCTGCGCGACCACGCCCTTGAGGTTCAGCGACAGATCCATCAGCAGCTGGTTGCGGCGATCTTCCGGGAAGAAGTTGACGATGCGGTCCATCGCCTGATTGGCGTTGTTGGCGTGCAGCGTGCACAGCACCAGGTGACCGGTTTCGGCGAAGGCGATGGCGTGATCCATGCCCTCACGGGTACGCACCTCGCCGATCATGATCACGTCCGGTGCCTGGCGCAGGGTGTTCTTCAGCGCGGCTTCCCAGCTGTCGGTATCGATGCCGACTTCGCGCTGGGTGATGATGCAGCCCTCGTGCTTGTGCACGAATTCGATCGGGTCTTCGATGGTGATGATGTGCCCGGTCGAATTCTGGTTGCGGTAGCCGATCATCGCTGCCAGCGATGTGGATTTACCGGTACCGGTAGCGCCGACGAACAGGATGATGCCGCGCTTGGTCATCGCCAGCGTCTTGATGATCGGCGGCAGGCTCAGTTCTTCCACGGTCGGGATGCGCGTCTCGATGCGACGCAGCACCATGCCGACCTGGTTGCGCTGGTAGAAGCAGCTCACACGGAAGCGGCCGACACCGGACAGGCCGATGGCGAAGTTGCATTCGTGGGTCTTTTCAAATTCCTCGCGCTGCGCCGGCGTCATCACGTTCAGCACCAGGTCGCGGCTCTGCTGCGGCGTCAGCGGGGTCTGGGTGATCGGCGAGATCTTGCCGTTGACCTTGATCGCCGGCGGCATGCCAGCGGTGATGAACAGGTCCGAGGCGCGCTGGTGCGCCATCAGCTTGAGGAACGAAGTGAAATCGATGGTGGACGCGGTGGTGTTCACGGCGGGCTCCCAATGGGGCATGTACCAGGAATCGGTCGGTGGAGGAAACAGCGCGGGGCCGGCGGCGTAGTGCTGCGCCCTGCCCCGCCATTGCCCCGCCTTACTCGAACAGACGCTTGTCCTTGGCGTATTCGCGGGCCTGGTTGCGGGTGATCAGGCTGCGCTTGACCAGGTCCTGCAGGTGCTGGTCCAGGGTCATCATGCCGTACTGCTGGCCGGTCTGGATGGCCGAATACATCTGCGCCACCTTGTCCTCGCGGATCAGGTTGCGGATGGCCGGGGTGCCGACCATGATTTCCCACGCAGCGGTACGACCGCCACCGACCTTCTTCAGCAGCGCCTGCGAAATGACCGCGCGCAGTGATTCGGACAGCATCGAGCGCACCATCGGCTTTTCGCCGGCCGGGAACACGTCGATGATGCGGTCGATGGTCTTGGCCGCCGAACTGGTGTGCAGGGTGCCGAATACCAAGTGGCCGGTTTCCGCAGCGGTCAGCGCCAGGCGGATGGTTTCCAGGTCACGCAGTTCGCCGACCAGGATGATGTCCGGGTCCTCACGCAGTGCCGAACGCAGCGCCTCGTTGAAGCCGTGCGTATCGCGATGCACTTCGCGCTGGTTGATCAGGCACTTCTGCGAGGTGTGCACGAATTCGATCGGATCCTCGACGGTGAGGATATGGCCGTATTCGTTCTTGTTGATGTAGTCGATCATCGCCGCCAGCGTGGTCGACTTGCCCGAACCGGTCGGGCCGGTCACCAGGATCAGGCCCTGCGGCTGCTGGATCACCTCGCGGAACAGCGGCGGGCAGGCCAGGTCTTCCAGGGTCAGCACTTCGGACGGAATGGTACGGAACACCGCACCGGCGCCACGGTTCTGGTTGAACGCATTGACACGGAAGCGCGCCAGCGACGGGATCTCGAAGGAGAAGTCGACTTCGAGGAATTCCTCGTAATCGCGGCGCTGCTTGTCAGACATGATGTCGTACACCAGCGCGTGGACCTGCTTGTGGTCCAGGGCTGGAATGTTGATCCGGCGAACGTCGCCGTCCACGCGGATCATCGGCGGCAGGCCTGCGGACAGATGCAGGTCGGACGCTTTGTTCTTTACGGAAAACGCCAACAGCTCGGCGATATCCATGAGCGGCTACTCCCCAATAACGGCTTCGACTGGAAGGATCTTTCCCCGGGCGGCAGTATAGCCTCCTGATTGAACGGAACGCGTTACGTGGCCACTCCCCTGCCCCAGATCCTGAGCAACCTGCACAACGCCGCCGATGCCGCCGGGCGGCCACCGCCGCGCCTGCTGGCGGTGTCCAAGACCCAGCCGGCCGAGGCTGTCGCGGCCCTTGCCGCGCAGGGCCAGACCGCCTTCGGCGAGAACTACGTGCAGGAAGCGCTGGGCAAGATGCAGGAACTGCAGCAGCTGGGCCTGGAATGGCATCTGATCGGCCACCTGCAGTCGAACAAGGCCGAGCCGGTCGCCACGCACTTCGACTGGGTGCAGAGCGTGGACCGGCCCAAGCTGGTCACCGCCCTGGCCCGCTACCGCCCTGCTGAGCGTGGCCCGCTGAACGTGCTCATCCAGGTCAACATCGATGACGAATCGAGCAAGCACGGCTGCGTGCCGGAGGACGTGGAGGCGCTGGCCGCGGCCATCGCCGCCGAACCCAACCTGCGGTTGCGCGGCCTGATGGCGATTCCTGCGCCGTGGCCCGAGGCCGAGCGCCGACGCGATGCGTTCGTGCGCATGCGCACACTTTTCGAGGCGCTGGCGGCCCGTCATCCGCAGGTGGACACCCTGTCGATGGGCATGAGCAGCGACTACGCTGAAGCCATTGCCGAAGGCGCCACCCTGGTGCGCATCGGCACCGCACTGTTCGGCGCACGTCCGCGCCCGGCCTGATTCCAAGGAGATTCCCATGGCAGCTGATTCCATCACCTTCATCGGCGGCGGCAACATGGCCCGCAGCCTGATCGCCGGCCTGATCCGGCAGGGCGTGCCGGCCACGCACATCCACGTGGCCGAACCGGTGGCCGGACTGCGGGAGGCACTCGCTGCCGATTTCGGCGTGCAGACCCATGACAACGCGGCCGATGCGGCGGCACACGGCGATACGTGGCTGCTGGCAGTGAAACCGCAGGTGCTGCGCGATGTCTGCCAGTCACTGCAGGTACTGGCGCAGGCGCAGAAGCCCTTGGTGATCTCGATCGCCGCCGGCATCACCAGCCCGCAGCTGCAGCGCTGGCTGGGTGGCTCGCTGCCGGTGGTGCGCGCGATGCCCAACACCCCCGCCCTGCTCGGTGCCGGGGTCACCGGCCTGTATGCAACGCCGTCGGTGGATGCGCAGCAGCATGCGCAGGCCGAACGCGTTCTGGCCAGCGCGGGACGCACGGTGTGGATCGACGACGAAGCGCAGATGGATTCGGTCACCGCCGTATCCGGTAGTGGCCCGGCCTATGTGTTCCTGCTGGCCGAAGCGATGGAAGCGGCGGGTATCGCACAGGGCCTGCCTGCAGAGGCAGCGCGCACGCTGGTGGTGCAGACGCTGCTGGGCGCCTCGCGCATGCTGGATGAAGCGGGTGAAAGCCCCGCCGAACTGCGTCGCCGGGTGACCTCACCCAACGGCACCACGCAGGCGGCGATCGAGAGCTTCCAGGCCGGCGGGTTTGAAGCGTTGGTGGAAAAGGCACTGCGTGCAGCGCAGGTGCGTGGGCAGGAATTGTCAGCGGCCAATGATTGAAACAGGTGTGCCGACCAACGGTCGGCACCCACCGTCATCCACGCATGGCGTGGATGCATTTGCGGTCATGCATATCCGCCGAGTGCCGTCCACGCCATGTGTGGATCTACGTGCCCAGCTTGGCCATGACGAAATCGACGAAACACTGCAGCCGCGGTCGAGGGCGACGATCGGGCAGATAGATCAGATGCATCGGCCGTGGCTCGGGCAGATGGTCGCGCAGCAGGGGCTTCAATCGTCCTGCCGCGATTTCACCGGCAAGCAACGCAGTCGGCTGCAGCACCAGGCCCGCACCCGCCACGGCTGCTTCGCGCAGCGCGTAACCGTCATTGCTGGTCAGCCGCGCTTCCCAGTCCACCTGTTCGCCGTTGGCCAACTGCCAACCGTGACCACCGCGCCAGGCCAGATGGCTCAGGCAATCATGTCCTTCAAGATCGGCAGGCGTGCGCGGCGTGCCGCGGCGGCGCAGGTACGACGGTGATGCGCACAGGCTCATCGCGTACGGCGGCAGCGGCCGCGCGACCAGTTCCTGCGACGGCAGCGGACCGACGCGGATCGCTGCATCGAAGCCATCCTCGATCAGGTCGATGCGGCGATTGCTCAGGTCAAGCTCGATGTTCAGCAGCGGCTGTGCCCGCAGCAACTCGGCCAGCAGCGGTGCGAGTACACAACTGCCCCAGGTGGTCGGCGCACTGACCCGCAACAGTCCGCGTGGCTGCACCTGCAGCCCGGCCACGTCCGCCTCGGCCTGCTGCACCTGATCCAGCACCTGCCGGCAGCCGGCCAGATAGGCATTGCCGGCCTCGGTCAGGCGTTGGCGCCGGGTGTTCCGTTGCAGCAGCGCGGTGCCCAGGTGCGCTTCCAGCTGCTGGATGTACTTGCCGACCATCACCGCCGAGACCTGCAGCTGGCTGGCCGCAGCGGAAAAACTGCCGTGCTCGGCCACGGCGACGAAGGCCTGCATGCAGCGCAAGGTGTCCATTGCAAACCCATGGTTAGGAATATGCGAATCATACGCTCCTTACCAAACCAGCCGGCGACGGCGCAGACTGCGTCCACCCCCTCTCGCAAGGAGCTGTCATGAAGATTCTTCTCGTCGGTGCCAGCGGCACCCTCGGCCAGGCCGTTGCCCGCCACCTGGGCCAGCAGCACGACATCCTCGCAGCCGGCCGCCGCAGCGGCAGCCTGCGCGTGGACCTCACCGACGACGCCAGCGTGCGCGAGCTGTTCGCGCAGACCGGCCCTGTCGATGCAGTGATCTCCACCACCGGCAAGCTGCATTTCGGCCCCCTGCAGCAGATGACACCCGAACAGTTCAACGTTGGCCTGCAGGACAAACTGCTCGGCCAGGTGCGTCTTGCGCTGGCGGCGCAGCACCACCTCAACGCGGGCGGCTCGATCACCCTGACCAGTGGCATCGTCAGCGCGCAGCCGATCCGCGATGGTGCCAACGCCACCGCCGTCAACCATGCGCTGGAAGGTTTCGTGCGTGCGGCGGCTCTGGAACTGCTGCCGCGCGGGCTGCGCATCAACGTGGTCAGCCCGAACGTGCTGGTGGAATCGATGGAGGCCTACGCTCCGTACTTCCCCGGCTTTGAAGCAGTAACCGCACAACGCGCGGCGCTGGCCTTCCAGCGCGCGGTGGAAGGCATCCAGAGCGGCGAAACGATCACCGTCTGGTAACGAGCGTGCCGACCAGGGGCGGCACCCACCAGCACGGTCAGCCCCAGCGCATCGGGCCGTCGCCGCGCTCGCCGAGCACGTCATCCGGGTTGGCCAGGCGGCAACGCTTCAGTGACAGGCAGCCGCAGCCGATGCAACCGGTCAGCTCGTCGCGCAGCAACTGCAGCATGTGGATGCGTTCCTCCAGCTCCACCTGCCAGCGTGCCGACAGCTTGGCCCAGTCGGCCTTGGTCGGCGCCCGCCCCTGCGGCAGGCTCTCGAACGCACGCGCCACCGCCTCCAGCGGCATGCCCACGCGTTGCGCCACGCGGATCACCGCCAGCCGCCGCAGCACATCGCGGGCGTAGCGGCGCTGGTTGCCCGACGTGCGCAGGCTGCTGATCAACCCCTTGCGCTCGTAGAAATGCAGCGCAGAAACCGCTACGCCACTGCGGCGGGCGACATCGCCGACGCTCATGTCCTGTGCCAGCATCGATTGACCTCAACTTTGGTTGAGGTGGCATGCTGCTACCATCGCCGCCAGATGACAAGCGCGGCCCGTCCGCCCCCCGCAGGAACCCGATGCCC
>NZ_WKEE01000097.1:0-9681 GCF_021605635.1 Stenotrophomonas sp. PA-6-5C | reverse complement strand
GCCAAGCCTACAGGGACGTACTTGCGGCGTCCCCGCACTCCGACACCGCCCCGCCACCCCACGGAATGCACGCTGTTGCTGTTGCTGTTGCTCCGGCCGGTAGCAGATGCAGGGCGCAGCCCTGCTCGCCCCACCCCCTCAGACTGTGATCGTCTGCGTCAGCGATTCCCAGGTCGGCGGCACCGGCCAGGACGCGGCCTGGTTGCCGTCCAGCACCCGCCGCAGGTCGCGCGGATCAATCTGCGGGGCCAGCACATGCACCAGCTCCAGCGCGTAATCGCGCAGCACCCGGTCGCGTGGCAGCACCGCCCAGGCGACGCACTCGGTGATCGGCGCCGGTGCCGGCCATACCCGCAGGTCCTCATCGTTGGCGCTGATCGCCATCTCGGCCAGCAACCCCACCCCCAGACCCGTGCGCACATAGGTCTTGATCAGGTCGGCGTCCAGCGCGGTCAGCGCCAGATCGGGTACCAGGCTCTGCGCGGCAAAGGCACGTTGCAGGGAGGAGTTGGGTCGTGTCGAGGATTCGTAGCTGATCAGCGGCTGGCGGGCCAATGCTGCCAGATCCGGCACGCGGCCGGCGCGGTCCAGCGGATGGCCCTTGGGCACCACCACCAGCCGCCGCCAGCGGAACAGCGGCACGGCGATGCCGTCGCTGGGTTCGCTGCCGGCGGTACTGATGATCGCGATGTCGGCATCGCCCTGGTTCAGCCGGTCCAGCGCATCGGCCTCACCCGCCTGCTGCAGGTGCACGCTGACCTGCGGATAAGCCTGCTTGATGCGCGCCACGGCCGGCGGCAGCACGAAGCGCGCCTGGGTGTGGGTGGTGGTCAGGATCAGCTGGCCCTGGCTCTCGCGGCGCTGGTTGGCCGCGTAGGTGCGGATGTTGTTGGCTTCGGACAGCACTGCGCGGGCGCGGCTGATCACTTCGGTGCCGGCCGGGGTGACCGACTCCAGACTGCGTCCCTTGCGTACGAACAGCAGGAAGCCCAGTTCGTCCTCCAGCTGCTTGAGCTGCTTGGACAGGCCGGGCTGGGTGGCATGCACCCGCGAGGCGGCGAGCGTGATGTTCAGCTCGGCGTCGGCGATGGCAACCAGGTAGCGCAGCTGGGTCAGCGTCATGGCAGGCGGGCGATGTGGGGGCGGAGGTCCACTCTAGGGTCAATTGCCGTCACCAGCTTATAACCAAAGGTTGTTTAAGAAAGGTATCTGGTCATTTCCGGGCGTCATATGCCGGCGCTACGGTCAGCCGGCAGCCGCTGGCCTGAACAGCCAGCCCTCTTCCCTTCCGCCCGCCGAGCCCGGCGCGGCCTGTTCCTGGAGCGCTCCCATGGCCCTGTACGACTCCATCCTAGACACCATCGGCAACACCCCCATCGTCAAGCTGCAGCGTTTGGCGCCGCAGGGCGTGACCGTGTACGCCAAGGTCGAATCCTTCAACCCGGGCGGCTCGGTGAAGGATCGACTGGCGCTGGCGATCATCCTCGATGCCGAACAGCGTGGCCTGCTCAAGCCGGGCGACACCATCGTCGAAGCCACCTCGGGCAACACCGGCGTCGCCCTGGCGATGGTGGCCGCCGCACGCGGCTACAAGTTCGTGGCGACGATGGTCGAGACCTTCTCGGTGGAACGCCGCAAGCTGATGCGCGCCTACGGTGCGAAGGTCATCCTGACCCCGGCCGCCGAGCGCGGCAGCGGCATGGTGCGCAGGGCGCGCGAGCTGGCCGAGGAGCACGGCTGGTTCCTGGCCAGCCAGTTCGCCAACCCGGCCAACCCTGCCTACCACCGCAACACCACCGCCGCGGAGATCCTGCGTGATTTCGCCGGCAAGCGCCTGGACTACTTCGTCAGCGGCTGGGGCACCGGCGGCACCCTGACCGGTGTCGGTGAAGTGCTGAAGGTCGCCCGCCCCGACACCCGCATCATCGCCACCGAACCGGCAGGCGCCGCACTGCTGAAGGGCGATGACTGGAAGCCGCACAAGATCCAGGGCTGGACCCCGGACTTCGTGCCCGATGTGCTCAACCGCAATGTGGTGGACGAACTGGTGACGGTGGAAGATGACCGTGCGATCGCCACTGCCCGCCGTCTGGCGGCGGAGGAAGGCATCTTCGTCGGCATCTCCGCCGGTGCCACCGTGGCCAGCGCACTGGACGTGGCAGATCGCGCTGAACCGGGCGCGGTGATCCTGGCGATGTTGCCGGACACCGGTGAACGCTACTTCTCCACGCCGCTGTTCGCCGACGTCAATGAAGGTTCCGACGACGACTGGCTGGCCGGTCTGCCCTGATCGCCGCGTTGTCGATGACAGCAGGATGACGCCCACCCTCGCGGTGGGCGTTTCCATTTGGGCAATCCTGACTGGGCATTGCCGTTGCAAGCGGACCGTTTTCCCCGGAAATCAGAAGCAATCCACTTCGGAAACTTTCGTTTCGCCTGCATGCGGCGCTCGCTTCAGCCTGCGTGAAGGCGCTGCCGGCCATCGTGCATGAACAGCGCGGATCGCAGTGCGTGAGACGGTCATGACGCAGCATCGATGCCCTGTCCCGCAAGATGTGGGTACAGCCAGCGTGGGCACGGCGCGCAACAACTACAGGCAGGAGACGGACGCATGAAGATCGAAGTGTGGCAGGGCGACATCACGGCCCTGGCGGTGGATGCGATCGTCAACGCGGCCAATGAATCACTGCTCGGTGGTGGCGGTGTCGACGGCGCGATCCATCGTGCAGCCGGCCCCGGCCTGCTGGCCGAGTGCGAGCGTCTGCCGGAGCTGCGCCCCGGCGTGCGCTGCCCGACCGGTGAGGTGCGCGCAACCGATGCCCATGCGCTTCCGGCACGGCACGTACTGCACACGGTCGGTCCGGTCTGGCACGACGGCCAGCGCGACGAACCGGCACTGCTGGCCAACTGCTACTGGAAGTCGCTGCAGCTGGCCGAATCGCTGAACCTGCAGTCGATCGCGTTCCCGGCCATCAGCTGCGGGGTGTATGGCTATCCGCTGTACCAGGCGGCGCAGATCGCGGTGACCGAAACACTGGCCTGGCAGCGCAGCCACGCCCAGCCGATGCGGATCGTGCTGGTGGCATTCAACACGGCGACCGCCAAGGCCTACCAGCAGGCGCTGTCGGCCGCAGGTCAGGTCGCCGACAGCGGACGCGGGTCGCTGCTGCCTCCACTGGGCGATACCGGATTCGTGCCGGCGCATTGAAACAGTGCAGGGCGTGGGAAAAAAAAGGCCGGGCATTGCCCGGCCTTTTCGTTTGCGTCCGTCGCGACAGGGTCAGTTCGTCACTTCGGCGGCAGCGTCGGCCGCCGCCGTAGCAGCAGCTGATGCAGCGGCCGAAGCGGCGCCGTCGACCTGCACGCGCACTTCCACCATGCCCGCTTCGTCGCTCAGGCTGGTTACGTCCACGGTGTAGTGGCCAGCCGGCAGCGATTCTTCCAGGCGTGCGTTGGTGCCATTGCCACCGTCGTCGTCCACCAGCTCCACGTTCGAACCGACCACGCGCAGCACCGTATCCACCTGGCTGGAAATCGCATCCAGGCGCACATCGGCCGGACGCGGCAGGCTCAGCAGGAAGCGGCGGCGCCCTTCGCCATCGAGCATGGCGAACACGCTGCCGGAGTTCGGCAGGGTGGTGCCATCACGCATGACCATGTTGGCCGGCAGCTCGGTGCGCTTGGCAGTCAGCTTGAAGGCGCCGGTAGCGTCTTCGCCCAGGCTGCGCACGCGCAGGGTGTACTTGCCCGGTTCCAGCGGCATGCCGATGCGCGAATTGGTGCCGTCACCGCCGTCGTCGTTTTCCGACTGTGCGCCGTTGCCATCCAGCTTCAGCACGGTATCGAACGCATCCGATTCCAGGCGGATCTCGTACATGCCCGCCTTGTCCACCTGCAGGGTGTAATCCTGCGACTTGGAGACCAGCAGGTCGACGATCTCGCCTTCGGCCACCATCGGCTTGCCGTCATACGGCACCAGCTTCTCGGCGCGCAGGCGGTACGGGCCGAAGGCGGAGGGGCCGTCGGCATTGATGGCCACCTGGTAGCTGCCAGTGCCATTGGCGCGGAATGCCAGCGAGACGTCGTCGCTGCGCTCGTAGCCCGAGCTGCTGCTGGCCACCAGCACGCCATTGTTGAACACGGCGATCGAGCCGCGCAGCGCGCCGGTCAACTTGATGCCGACCAGTTGCTTGTCGTCCAGCTTCAGCTGGTACAGCTGATGGTGGCTGCCATCATTGAAATTGACGCCGCTGCGCGAGGTGATTTCGCCGGATACCGGCTTGTCGAACTCCAGCGAGGGGGCCTTGCCCACCTCCGGGCTGCCACCCATCCGGTTGCAGCCGCCGACAGCCAGCACCGTGGCAACGGCCAGCGTGATTGCGGTAATACGCATATTTTTTCTCCTTGGCCTTCCATGTATGCCCCACGCACTGGCCTGGTGTGCGGGAGGCGGCAACGATACCGGCAAAAGCAAACGCCGGCGTGATGCCGGCGCTGCCCTGTTCAGTTCATGCTGCGAAACGGATCAGCCGTTCCACTTGCCAAGCGCGGCCTGGCCGTTTTCCTTGGCGCGCTCGTAGACGGTCTTCTGCGCGGCGGCGTAGTTGCCCTTCATGTCCTTGCCCCACAGCTTCAGTGCCGCCTGCTGCATGGCACGGCCATAGGAGAAGCTCAGCGGCCACGGCAGGTGGCCCATCTGGTTCATGGCATTGAGGTGGGCGGTGGACTGCTCATCGCTCTGGCCGCCGGACAGGAACACCACGCCCGGCAGGATCGCCGGCACGGTGCTCTTGAGGCACATCACGGTCGACTCGGCCACTTCCTCGACGTCGGCCTGCTCGTCGCAGCCCTTGCCGGAGATGACCATCGAGGCCTTCAGGATGGTGCCTTCCAGCAGCACGTTCTGCTGGTACAGCGCGTCGAACAGCGAGCGCAGGGTGGCTTCGGTGACTTCGTAGCAGGTCTCGATGTCGTGCTCGCCGTCCATGATCACTTCCGGCTCGACCATCGGCACCAGGCCGCATTCCTGGCACAGCGCGGCATAGCGGGCCAGCGCATGCGCGTTGGACTCGATGCAGGTGCCCGACGGAATGCTCTCGCCGATGTTGATGACCGCACGCCACTTGGCGAAGCGCGCGCCCAGCTTGTAGTACTCCTGCAGGCGCTCACGCAGGCCGTCGAGGCCTTCGGTGACCAGCTCGCCCGGGCAACCGGCCAGCGGGTGCGCACCCTTGTCCACCTTGATGCCCGGGATCATGCCGTGGTCGGCCATGTACTTGGCGAACGGCACGCCGTCCTTGGTCGACTGACGGATGGTCTCGTCGTACAGGATCGCGCCGGAAATGTGCTCGTTGAGCTTCGGCGTGGTCAGCAGCAGTTCGCGGTAGGCGCGACGGTTCTCTTCGGTGTTCTCGATGCCGACGCTGGCAAAGCGCTTGGCGATGGTACCGGTGGATTCGTCGATCGCGATGATGCCCTTGCCCGGGGCAACCATGGCCTGGGCGGTTTCAGCCAGCTGTTCGATGCTCATGTACTTCCTGTGGCGGGTGCGGGAAAAACGTAAGTATAGCCCCGACGCCCCGTTACCTCGACGTGGAGGCCAGGGTGGAAACGATTCCACGTCCGCACGGGACAGGAAATGTCCGCAGGCGTTCACCAGCGGGCCAGATCCCGGGCCGGGATCTGGCTCCTTGCTGCAACCGGCTTAGAGGTCGCCGAGACCGCTGGCGCGGCCGTCGTCGCCCACTTCCAGCAGGCGCAGGGTATTGGTCGCGCCGTGGGTTTCCATGTGCTCACCGCTGGTGAACACCACACGGTCGCCGGCCTGCAGCATGCCGCCTTCCACCAGCAGGCGGATGCTGCCGCGTGCGGCTTCGCGCGGGGTGAAGCCACGGCTGTCGAAGTTGATCGGGAACACATCGCGCATCAGCGCCATCTGCCGGCGTGCGCCGTCGTGGCGGGTAACCGCGAACACGGGTGCCGAGGCACGGAAACGCGACAGGTAGCGGGCGGTGCCACCGGATTCGGTCATCGCCACGATCGCGCGCACGCCCACGTGCTGGGACAGGAACATGGTGGCCATGGCAATGGCCTGGTCGGCACGTTCCAGGTTGCGCGGCGAGGCACCGAAGTCGGTTTCGGTCTGGAACTGGCGCTCGGCGCCCAGGCAGATGCGCGCCATCGCTTCGACCGCCTTGACCGGATACGCGCCGGCAGCGGTTTCGGCCGACAGCATCACCGCATCGGTACCGTCGATGACCGAGTTGGCCACATCCAGCACTTCGGCGCGGGTCGGGATCGGGCTTTCGACCATCGACTGCAGCATCTGGGTGGCGGTGATCACCACCTTGTTCTGCGCCAGCGAGGCCTTGATGATCTTCTTCTGCAGGCCCGGCAACTCGGCATCGCCGATTTCCACGCCCAGGTCACCACGCGCCACCATCACCACGTCACTGGCATCGACAATCTCTTCCAGGTTCTCGATGGCTTCGGTGCGCTCGATCTTGGATACCAGCGCGGCGTAGCAGCCGTGCGATTCGGCGATCTCGCGTGCATCGTTCATGTCCTGCGCGTTGCGGCAGAACGACACGGCGATGAAGTCCACGCCGATCTTGGCGACGATGCCGATCAGTTCCTTGTCGCGCTCGGTCAGCGCGCCCAGCGACAGGCCACCGCCCTGCTTGTTCAGGCCCTTGCGATCGGACAACGGACCGTCATTGAGCACGGTGTTGATGATGCGCTCGCCCTGCACTTCCACCACCTGCAGCTGCATCAGGCCGTCGTCGAGCAGCAGCACGTCACCGGCGGTCACGTCCTGCGGCAGGCCGAGGTAGCTCACGCCCACCTGGGTCGCATCGCCGGGGCCGGCATTGGTGCTGGCGATCAGGTCGAAACGGTCGCCGGCCTTGAGATGCACCTTGCCTTCGGCGAAGCGCTCGATGCGGATCTTCGGGCCCGGCAGGTCAGCCAGGATGCCCACTTCCACGCCCACACGCTGAGCGGCGGCGCGCACATCGGCGGCGCGCTTGGCCTGGCCGGACGGGTCACCGTGGCTGAAGTTGAGGCGCACCACGTTGACGCCGGCGCGGAACAGATCCTCCAGCACGCCCGGCGGATCGGTAGCCGGACCGAGGGTGGCAAGGATCTTGGTGCGACGCTGACGCTCGAACATGATGGATGGGCCTCTCCCGTTAAAGGACGGAAATTAGCACATCCTTCACGTCCCATGTATACGGTTACAGCCTTGTGCTGCCTGACTCTGCGGGACATCGCACGGACATGTTCCGGACATACGCCGGCCGATGGCAGCGGAAACGCCGCCGGGCAAGGCCCGGCGCGCTGTCTCGTCTACGTCAGGCCAGCAATGCAAGCAGCTGCGCAGGGTCACGGGCCAACTGCCCTGCACCGGCCTCGGTCAGCTCCTGCTCGCCACCAAAGCCCCACAGCACGCCCACGCTGCGCAGGCCGTGATGACGGGCGCCTTCGATGTCCATGCGGCGGTCGCCGATCATCCAGCAGCCTTCCGGCGCCAGCTGCAGGCGATGCAGCACCTCGCCCACCAGCTGCGGCTTGCTGCTGCGCGAACCATCCGGCGTTGAACCGATCACGTCCTCGAACAGATCACCGAACGGCAGATGCTCGACGATGCGGCGGGCATGCGGCTCGTTCTTGGCGGTGACCACGGCCAAGCGGTGGCCCCGTTCGTGCAGTGCGCGCACCACTGCTTCGATGTCCGGATAGACCGTGTGCTCGCGCCAGCCTTCCACGTCGAAGCGCTCGCGATAGAAGGCCACGGCCTGCTCGACCCGTTCGGCATCCCCGAACAGCGGCGCGAACGTGGTGCGCAGCGACGGACCGATCCAGCCCAGCAGCGTTTCCTGCGACGGCACCGGATGGTCCATCTTCTGCAGCGCATAGGCGATGCAGGTGGTGATGCCCACTTCCGAATCGATCAGCGTACCGTCCATGTCGAAGAAGAGCGTTGCACGCTCTTCTCCGTCCACCCGCAGGTCGACGCTCATGCGCCGCGCGCGGCCAGGGCGGCGACCGCCGGCAGGGTCTTGCCTTCCAGGAATTCCAGGAATGCGCCGCCACCGGTGGAGATGTAGCTGACCTGCTGGGCGATATCGAACTTGTCGACCGCAGCCAGGGTGTCGCCACCACCGGCGATGGAGAACGCCGGCGAACTGGCGATGGCGCGGGCCAGCGCTTCGGTGCCCTTGCTGAAGGCTTCGAACTCGAACACGCCGACCGGGCCGTTCCAGACCACGGTGCCGGCCTTCTGGATCAGCTCTGCATACTGCGCGGCGGTCTGCGGGCCGATGTCCAGGATCAGGTCATCCTCGGCCACCGCATCGACGGCCTTCACTTCGGCGACCGCGTCGGGCAGGAACTGCTTGGCGGTGACCACGTCCACCGGCAGCGGGATGTCCGCACCGCGCGCCTTGGCGTCGGCCACGATCTTCTTCGCGGTATCCAGCAGGTCCGGCTCGTACAGCGACTTGCCGACCTTGTAGCCGGCCGCCGCGATGAAGGTGTTGGCGATACCGCCACCGACGATCAGCTGGTCGACCTTGCCGACCAGGTTGGCCAGCAGTTCCAGCTTGGTGCTGACCTTGCTGCCGGCGACGATGGCCAGCAGCGGCTTGGCCGGTGCATCCAGTGCCAGTGCCAGCGCATCCAGCTCGGCCATCAGCAGCGGGCCACCTGCCGCGACCGGGGCGAAACGGATCACGCCATGGGTGGACGCCTGCGCACGGTGCGCGGTACCGAACGCATCCATCACGAACACATCGCAGAGGGCGGCGTACTTCTTCGACAGGGCTTCATCGTCCTTGCCCTCGCCGACGTTCATGCGGCAGTTTTCCAGCAGCACCAGCTGCCCCGGCTGCACGTCGACGCCGTCGACCCAATCACGCACCAGCGGCACTTCGCGGCCCAGCAGCACCGACAGGCGCTCGGCAACCGGCGCCAGCGAATCGGCCTCGCTCCACACGCCTTCCTTCGGGCGCCCCAGGTGCGAGGTGACCATCACCGCCGCGCCCTGCTCCAGCGCGCGCTTGAGCGTCGGCAGGGAAGCGGTGATGCGCTGTTCGGAGGTGATGCGGCCATTCTCGATCGGCACGTTCAGATCCTGGCGGATCAGCACGCGCTTGCCGGAGAGGTCGAGGTCGGTCATGCGGACGATGGACATGGGCAACTCTTTGGCTCTGGAGATGGGATGCCGGTTTGCGGCAGATGGTCATTGTATCGGGTGGCGATGCCTGCGGCAGGCAGAGGCCAACGGCAACGGCAACAGCAACAGCAACGGCAACGGCCAGAGCGCTGGCGCTTCTTGGTGCTGTGGGTGGGCCGGGGCGGTGTGGGATCGCGGGGGACGCCGTGAATCCATCCCTGGAGGCTCGGGCGCGCCATCCATGGCGCTTACGCCCCCGCGAGCCCACACCACCCCGGCCTCGACAGGTTCATGAGGCGGAGCGGACGGCGGAAGCAAAGGCGGTTTCTGGGGTCGGAGGGAGATGGAAGGTAGAGCCGAGCCGATGTTCGGCTGGAGATCTCGCGGAGAGCAGCCGAGCATGGGCTCGGCTCTACAGGGACCGCCCAGCGAAGCTGCTTTTGCTCTTCTTTTTCTTCCGTGGGTGGACGCACACGGAAATTGTCAGAGGCCGGGCGGGTGGGCTG
>NZ_WKEE01000096.1:0-9754 GCF_021605635.1 Stenotrophomonas sp. PA-6-5C | reverse complement strand
CAGTGGGTACTGGGGTGGTTCGGGGGAGGGCATGGTACCGCAGGCGCTGTGCAGCCGAGCCGGACATGGGCGCGGCGCTACCGCAGGTCGGTGCAGCTGAATCCGTGGATGGTTCCCTCTCCTGAGATCATGCCGACACCTCGTGAGGGCTGCATGCCCTCCAATGCGCAAGATCGGCGATGGGCATCCTGGGTGGCGGCTGGCTGCCGGTCGAAGTCGTAGCGCATGCTGCCGTCTTCCTGCAGCAACCAGTGCACGGTTACACGCTCGGCGCGTTCCCCTTCGATTTCCCAGTCGAAGGTACGCATCACCACGACGTCGCCGTCATCGGTCTCGCGCACCTCGTCATAAGCACCCTGGGTCTTTGCGGTGCCAGCGGCCAGCAGGAGAAGAAAGAGCATCGGTATTCCTCCTCGAAACCGGCAGCGTGTGCCAGCGGCATCGCCGACGCCATGGGAAGAATTGCAATCTGGCCGCTACTGGCACTTCACCGCATACACCGGCCCCGCCCCGATCAGCAGCAGGGCCATGTAGTCGCTGTCGCGTGCCCGGGCCTTCAACGTGGCGCCATCCTTGACGTGGAAGATGCCGAAGCCACCTGCCATGCGGATCAGTGCGCTGTCGATCTGGTCGGCGTCGTCGCGGAAGTACTGCTGGATGTCGCTGCGGCTGGCCTTGTACAGCGCGTTGGGTTCGCGCTGCCATTGGCCATCGCGCTCGAAGGACACGAAGTACTGGCTTCCTTCCTTTTCGATGCGGAACTCGGCGGATTTGCGCGGGCTGGTGGCGAAGCAGCCGAGCATCGGGTCGGAAGAGAACGGCAGCTGGGTGTCGCCGGAACAGGCCACCAGCAGCAGGAGGGCAGCGGGCAGCAGCAGGCGGAGCGCGCGCATGGGATGTCCCGACGGGGCAGGTGCGGCCAGTGTAGGCAGCACGCGGTGGCGCCCGGTACAGATTTTCGGCAAGAACCGCGCCCCGCCCGGGTCACGTGCTGCGATGGATCTCCACGGTCACGTGCACCAGCTCTTCATGGATCGCCAGCGCCTGGCGCACGGTGTCCGGATCGAGCGTGGCATCACTGGTGACCACGCTGGCGGCGACGGCATATTTGCCACGCCCCACCTGCCACACGTGCAGGTCGGCCAGGCGTGCCGGCCACGGACCCTGCTCGATCACTTCGCGCACCTCGGCCACCACCGGCGCGTCCATCTGCGCGTCGAGCAGGATGCGGCCGCTGTCGCGCAGCAGACCGATCGCCCACACGGTGACCAACACCGCGCCGACCAGGCCCATCACCGGGTCCAGCCAGGTCAGGCCAAGCAGCTTGCCGCCGAGCAGGGCGACGATGGCCAGCACCGAGGTGGCGGCGTCGGCCAGCACGTGCACGTAGGCCGAACGCAGGTTGAGGTCGTGCCCGTGCGAATGGTCGTGATCGTGGTCATGCCCATGATGATCGCCATGGTCGTGCCCGTGTCCGTGGCCATGATGGTGATGCGCGTGACCGGGGCTGTCGTGCAGCCACCACGCGCACAGCAGGTTCACGCCCAGGCCGACCGCAGCGATGGCGATGGCCTCGTTGTAGTGGATGGGTGCGGGCACCCACAGCCGTTCCAGTGACTGCACTGCCATCAGCGCAGCAACGCCAAGCAGGGCGATGGCGCTGGTGTAGCCGGCCAGGATCTCGATCTTCCAGGTGCCGAAGGCAAAGCGTGGATCGTGTGCATAGCGGCGTGCACAGCGGTAGGCGAACACCGAAAGGCCCAGCGCCAGTGCGTGCGAGCTCATGTGCCAGCCGTCGGCGAGCACGGCCATGGAATTGAACCACCAGCCACCGACGATCTCGACCAGCATCATGCTGACGGTGAGCCACATCGCGCGACGGGTATTGCGTTCGGCCAGCGGGTTGCCGTCGTCGAAGCGGTGTTCGTGGCGGCGGGCAGCGGCGAGGGCGTCCAGGTGCATGGCGGCAGTGATGGATGGATACCCCCATAGGGTATATGATCCGGTCATGGCGCATGTACACAGGAATCGAAAGCAGCTGCTGACCCGGGTCCGTCGCATCGGCGGCCAGGTGGCGGCGTTGGAGCAGGCATTGAGCACGCCAGAGGGCGAGGCAGGCGACTGCGCCGACGTGCTGGTGCAGGTGGCCGCCGTGCGTGGCGCTGCCCATAGCCTGTTGATGGAGCTGCTGCACGAGCACCTGCAGGAACACGTGGTGGGCGCGGAAGACCCGGCCCAGCGGGCGGCCGAAGCCGAGGTGCTGGTGGAGCTGTTGCGGCGTTACGGCAAATAGCCAGGTAGTGCCGGCCGCTGGCCGGCCACCTCATGAACTGCGGACGTAGCCTGCAGTTGCCGGCCAGCAGCCGGCACTACCGATGCCGGTGCCGCGCGTTCCAGATGTGGGTGGCGGCCAGCAGCAGGCTGCCGGTGACCGTCAGCGGGGTCTCCCACGCGTGCGAGGGCAGCGCCAGCGCCCCAGCCATCAACAGGGCCAGGCCGATACCGGCGCTCAGCCACGCCAGTGCGGGCAGAGGATGGCGGCGTTCGGCCCGCCACAGGGCGAAGCCGGTCATCGGCAGCGCGATGGCGACGAAGACCAGGTGCACCCATTCCGCTTCGGCCCACACGCCGAACAGCGGCAGCGCGGCCGCCAGCAGGGGCAGTGCCAGGCAGTGCAGCAGGCACAGGCTGGACAGGGCGACGGCACCGGCATCAAGCAGGGCGGCGGAGGGCGACTTCATGCGGGGAGGTTCCTTGCGCGACAATTGTTATACAGTAACATTTCCGTTCCGCAGCCAACCCGCTCCGACATGAACACTGTTTCCCGCGCCGACCGTCGCCTTCCGGTCACCGTGCTCTCCGGCTTCCTTGGGGCCGGCAAGACCACCCTGCTCAACCAGATCCTGCGCAACCGCGATGGCCTGCGGGTGGCGGTGATCGTCAACGACATGAGCGAGGTCAACATCGATGCGCAGCTGATTCGCGACGGCGGCGCGGAGCTGCGTCGCACCGAAGAGACGCTGGTGGAGTTCAGCAACGGCTGCATCTGCTGCACGCTGCGCGATGATCTGCTGCAGGAGGTCCGGCGCCTGGCCGACAGCGGCCGCTACGACTACCTGCTGATCGAATCGACCGGCATCGGCGAGCCGATGCCGGTGGCGGCCACCTTCGCGGTTCGTGATGAGCACGGCTTCAGCCTGAGCGATATCGCACGGCTGGACACGATGGTGACGGTGGTGGATGGCAGTGCCTTCCTGGCCGATTTCGGTTCGACGCTGCGCTTGGCCGAGCGTGGCCAGCAGGCGGGGCCGGACGATGACCGCGGCGTGGTCGACCTGCTGTGCGAGCAGGTGGAGTTTGCCGACGTGATCGTGGTCAGCAAGGTGGACCAGGTGGAAGAGGAACTGCTGCAGGACACGCTGGCGGTGCTGCGCGGCTTGAACCGCGATGCGAAGCTGCTGCTGTCCCGCTTCGGCGACGTGCCGCTTGCGGAGCTGCTGGATACCGGTCGCTTCGATTTCGATCGTGCGCAGCAGGCTCCCGGCTGGGTGAAGGAGCTGCGCGGCGAGCACACGCCGGAAACCGAGGAGTACGGCATTGCCAGCTTCGTGTACCGCTCGCGACGGCCGTTCCACCCGGCCCGCTTCGCACGCACGTTGCAGTACGGCATGCCCGGGGTGATCCGCAGCAAAGGCTGGTTCTGGCTGGCCAACCGCATGGATTGGGTGGGTGAGTTGAACAGCGTGGGCGCGGCCACGCGCACCCAGGCGGCGGGCTTCTGGTATGCGGCGCGCGAGCGTGTGCGCGCTGGCCAGGAGGACACCACGCCGCTGCTGCCGCCAACGCCACTGCCTTACAGCGATCTGGGCTGGGCACGGCAGCAGGCCGACTGCTGGAGCGCGCCGTTGCCCGATGCACAGGAATTCCATGACGCGGCAGCGCACGCGGCGATGGCACGCCTGTGGCACCCGCTGTGGGGTGACCGCCGGCAGGAACTGGTGGTGATCGGCGTGCACATGGACGAGCGCGCGGTGCGCTCGGCACTGGATGCATGCCTGCTCAACGACGACGAGCTGCAGGCCGGGCCTCTGCTGTGGCAGCAGATGCCGCAGGTATTCCCGGTGTGGAAGCGTGGATGAGTAGATCCACGCCATGCGTGGATGAATGCTCGGCTGGCAGTAGATCCACGCCATGCGTGGATGCCAGCCGGCGCGAGCCGAGCATGGGCTGGGCTCTACAGCGCATCCCTTCCGATGGACGTGGACGCATTGCCAGCCAGTAGATCCACGCCATGCGTGGATGCCAGCCGGCAGGAGCCGAGCATGGGCTCGGCTCTACAACGCATCGCGCCACTGCCAACCTGCATCACCGACCTGCAGCACCTGTGTTGGCCGCAGGGCCTGCAGCAGGTGGGTGTCATGGCTGACCATCAGCAACGCCCCCGGCCATGCCGCCAGCAGTTCTTCCAGCGCCTGCAGCGCGGCCAGGTCCAGCGCGTTGCCCGGCTCGTCCAGCAACAGCAGCTGCGGGGCAGGATCGGCATACAGCACGCTGGCCAGCGCACCTTTCACCCGCTCGCCATCGCTGAGGCTGCTGGCCGGGCGCTGGATGCGCTGTGCATCCAGGCCCAGCAACGCCAACCGCGTGCGCAGCTCAGCCGGATCGGCCGTGGGATGGGCGGCCTGCACCGCGTCGAGAATGCTCTCGTGGCTGCGTAGATTCAGCAGCTGCTGGTCGAGGAGCGCCAAGGGCGCGTGCCGTTGCACCTGCCCGCTGTCTGCGGGCAGCTCGCCGGCCAGCACGCGCAACAGCGTCGACTTGCCGCTGCCGTTGTCGCCGACCACGGCAATGCGCTGGCCACGACGGATCTCCAGCTGCAGTGGCGCCCGACAGCCGCGCGGCAGCACCAGGTCATGGGCCTGCAGCAAACGGGCTTGGCCACGCTCGCCTTCGCCACTGAACAACGCCAGTTCCGGCGCCACGTGCACCGCTGCTGCGGCGGCGCGGACCTGCGCCGCGCTGGCCTGCAGGCGATCACTCTGGATCTGCTGCGCGCGCCCGTGGCTGGCTTCGGCGCGCTGCTTCTGCCGACCGAGCAGGATCGGTGCCTGGTTGGCCTCGCGCGCCTCGCGGTTGCCGCGTGCCTGCCGCTGTTGCTGGCGCTCGTGCTGTTCGCGCGCGCTGCGTTGCTGCTGCCGGTGCTGGGCGCGGGCGTGGTCGAGCTGGGCGGCGGCGGCCTCGCGTTCGACGGCACGGATGTCGGCATAGTGCTGCCATGGCCCGCCATAACGATGCAGGCCATGCGCGTCCAGTTCGACGATCTGCGTCATCTGCGAGAGCAGGCCACGGTCGTGGCTGATCGCCAGCAGACCGCCCTGCCATTGCTGCAGCTGTGCATACAGTTGGCGGCGGTGATGGGCGTCGAGGTGATTGCTGGGTTCGTCGAGGATCAGCCAGTCCGCGCCGCTGGCCCAAGCACCCGACAGGGCGACCTGCATCGCCTGGCCGCCACTGAGTCGCGCGGCGGGCTGCGCGGGATCAAGGTCGGTCGGCAGCTGCAGTGCCTGCCACTGCTGTTGCAGGCGTTCGCGCAGGTTCCAGCGGTCGCCGATGCAGGTGAAGTCGGCTGCATCGACGCTGCCCGCCTCGATGCGTGCCAGTGCCGCCAGTTCGGCGCCTACGCCGGCCAGTTCGCCGACCGTGCCACGTGGCGGGTAGCCCGGCGTGGGCAACAGGAATACCTGTCCACTGCGGTGCACCTGACCCTCGTCGGGCGACAGCTGACCGGCGAGCAGGCGCGCGAGCACGCTCTTGCCGACACCATTGGCGCCGACCAGGCCGGTGGCCACCGGTTCGAAGGAAAAGGACAGATTGGAAAACAGCGGTCGGCCATCGGCCAACCGATACGACACGCGATCGAGCGTGAGGGAATGCGAAGTCATGCGACCTCCATGGATGCCTGGTTCTCCCCTGCGCGCAGGGGCGGGAAGAGTCGGGCCGTCTAGTGCGAAGACGGCGGCATCACTGGCGCATTGGTCGCGAGCCTCTATGAGGAATGAGCGGGAAGTATAGCGCCGTCAGCTGAATGATCGCGGCCGCTGCGCCGCGTTACGGCACCGTATCCAGCCGCGCGCCGACGAATTCGATGAACACCCGCAGCTTCGGCAGCACATGGCGGCCCGACGGCCACAACAGGTGGAACGTGCCGCAGGAATGCACGTGCGCATCAAGCACGGTGACCAGCCGTCCGTCAGCGAGTGCATCGCGTACCGAATGCACCGGCACGAACGCCAGGCCACCGTCGCGCAGTGCCAGCGCCACCCGCGCCTCGATGGTGTTGGCGACCAGGTGCACCGGCAGTTCCTGTGCCGTGTCGCCCTCGGGCCAGAGGATCGGCCACGGTTCGAGTTTGCCGGTGCTGGGGAAGCGGTAATGCAGCAGGCGGTGCTGCAGCAGGTCGGCCGGCACCTGCGGCGTGCCATGCCGTTGCAGGTAGGCCGGCGATGCAACCACGCGGCGCGGGAACACACCGAGGCGGCGCGCGGTGAGGCGTGAGTCGCTGGGCTCGCCGACGCGCAGCACGGCGTCGAAACCTTCCTCGATGACATCGACCAGTCGATCGCAGAAATCCAGCTCCAGACGGATATCGGGATAGGCGGCCATGAACTCGGCCATCAACGGCAGGGTGAGGTCGCCGACCAGCGGCAGGCTGATGCGCAGGGTGCCGCTGGGGGTTGCATGCTGCTGGGCCAGTTCGGTGCGCGCGGCGTCGCGCTCGTCGAGGATGCGCCGGCAACGCGCCAGGAACAGCTGGCCCTCGGCGGTGAGGGTGATGCTGCGCGTGCTGCGGTGGAACAGGCGTACACCGAGCGCCTGTTCCAGCCGGGCTACGCACTTGCCGGCGGCCGAGGCGGAGATGCCTTGTACGCGGCCGGTGTCGACGAAGCTGCGGGTGTCCGCGGCGTGGACGAAGGTCTGCAGGTTGGCCAGGTTGTCGAGAACGGACATGGGGAGGGTCGCTGCGAAAGAGGGCAGGGTAGGCGGCGGTCGACATGCGCGATGACGCAGCCGGTGCAACAGTGCGGTGCGGGTGCTCGGCGGGTCGTTGCGGCCCAATGGTTCCGGGCATCATGCCGATTGCGGACCCTGCGGTCCATGATGCACGGAGCCCCGCCCCGCTTTTTGCCGGCGCCGGGGCTGCCTACCGTGGCGGACCTCTCCCCACGGATCACCCCGATGACACTCGCCCTTCCTGTTGATACCGCACCGGCACTGCCCGCGGTGAGCGCCCTGCTGCAGGCCGTGCATCCGCAGCGCCTGGTCGGTGCGGTGGTACTGGTGCGCGAGCACGGTGTGCTGCGCCACGCCAGCGCAACTGGCCTGGCCGATCGTGAGTCGTACACGCCGATGCGTCGTGACCACCTGTTCCGGCTGGCTTCGGTGAGCAAACCGCTGCTGACCACGGTGATCCTGCGCCTGGTGGCAGAGGGTGTGCTCGACCTGGATACGCCGGTGCAGCGCTGGTTGCCGGCATTCCGCCCGGCACTGGCCGATGGCAGCCAGCCGCCGATCAGCCTGCGCCAGCTGCTCAGCCACAGCAGTGGACTGGGCTACCGCTTCCTGGAAGCCGATGCCGAGGGGCCTTACGCGCAGGCGGGCGTGAGTGATGGCATGGATGCGAGCGCGGTGACGCTGCAGCAGAACGTGCAGCGCATCGCGCAGGCGCCGCTGCTGTTCGCACCGGGCAACCAATGGCTGTACTCGCTGGGCGTGGACGTGGCCGGCGCGGTGGCTGAAGCGGCGACAGGCGAGACATTGCAGGTGCTGTTCGAGCGGCTGTTGGCGCAGCCGCTGGGCCTGCGCGATACCGCGTTCGCCACCGGCGAGGGCAGCCGTTTGGCGACGCCGTATGTGAGTGACGTGCCGCAGCCGCATCGCTTGCAGGAGGGCGAGGTGGTGCCTGCGTTCGAGGGCTCGGTAGGCATCGAATACAGCCTGGCGCGGGCGACCGATCCGCACCGATATCCGTCAGCCGGCGCAGGGCTGGTGGGTACCGCTGACGAGGTGATGACCGTGCTGGAGGCGTTGCGCGATTCGCGTGTCTCACAGCTGCTGCCGGACAGCTTGATGGCACAGATGGGAACGCCTCAGCTGGGCGAGCTGGGACCGATCGATCCGCCCGGTTGGGGCTTCGGCCTGGGCTTTGCCGTGCTGCGTGATGCCGCAGCCAGCGGCACACCACAGACCGTGGGCACATGGCGCTGGGGCGGTGCCTACGGCCATAGCTGGTTCGTCGATCCGGTGCGCGGCCTGAGCGTGGTCGCGCTGACCAACACGCTGTACGAAGGCATGCATGGCGCGTTCGTGGATGAACTGCGCGATGCGGTGTACGCCGATCTGGAGACGGCGCGATGAGCGGCCACGCGATCGACGCCGGGGCACCGGCCGGTGAGGCAACGCGCTTGCCGTGGCGTGGTCTGCTGGCCTTGGCCGGTGGTGGCTTCATCACCCTGTTGACCGAAACGCTGCCGGCCGGCGTGCTGCGGCCGATGGGCGAGAGTCTCGGCGTCAGCGACGCGGCGGCAGGCCAACTGGTCAGTGTGTACGCACTGGGCTCGGTGCTGGCTGCGCTGCCGATGACCGCGCTGACCCAGCGCCTGCCGCGTCGTCCGCTGCTGCTGGCGGCGATTGCCGGCTTCATGGTGGTCAACACCGTGACCGCGCTCAGCCACGACTACGTGCTGACCCTGGTGGCGCGCTTCCTGGCCGGCGTGGGCGCGGGCCTGCTGTGGTCGCTGGTGGCCGGCTATGCCGCGCGCATGGTGGTGCCGGAACTGCAGGGCAGGGCGATCGCGGTGGCGATGATCGGCTCGCCGCTGGCGCTGTCGCTGGGGGTGCCGGCCGGCACGTTGCTGGGCCAGCAGATCGGCTGGCGCTGGGCATTCGCGTTGATGAGCGTGCTGGCGGTGCTGCTGCTCGGCTACGCGCGCTGGGCGCTGCCCGCATTGCCGGCGGCCGGCGCCGGCCGGCGCATGTCGCTGGGTTCGGTCTGGCGCATGCCTGGCATCCGCAGCACGCTGCTGGTGATGGTGCTGTACGTGCTGGCGCACAACGTGCTGTACACCTACATCGAGCCGTTGGCGGTGCAGGCCGGCGCGGGCGGCTGGCTGGACCGGCTGCTGCTGGCGTTCGGCATCGCCGCGATCGTGGGTATCGCCATTGCCGGCTGGGGCGTGGATCGCCATCTGCGCGCGCTGGTATGGGCCAGCGTGATCGGCTTCGTGCTGGCGGTGGTTTCGCTGCTGCTGTGGCCGGCCGCGCCGGGCGTGCTGCTGCTGGTGACGATCTTGTGGGGCGTCGCATTCGGTGCCGTGCCAACCCTGTTCCAGACCGCACTGGCCCGCCGCGCCGGCGCCGCTGCCGACCTCGCGCAATCGATGCTGGTGACCGGCTGGAACCTTGCCATCGCCGCCGGTGGCGTCGGCGGCGGCCTGATGCTGCAGGCCAGCGGTGCACAGCACCTGGCCTGGTTGCCATTGCTGCTGCTGGCGGTGTGTGCAGCCTGGCTGTGGGCCCGACCGAAGGCCTGGGCATAGGCGTCACTCAACGGTGACGGGGTTGCCGGCCAGCGGCCGGCACTACAGAGAGCAGGACGTGCGAGCGCAGCGACCCGCTGTTGCTTTCGCTTTTTTTTCTCTTGCGTGGTGAGGCGCTGACGAAATGTGTCCGTAGCCGGGTGGGTGGGCTGCGCAGG
>NZ_WKEE01000095.1:0-10633 GCF_021605635.1 Stenotrophomonas sp. PA-6-5C | reverse complement strand
TGCCCCTCTACAACGACAAGGCGAACCGCCTCGTCCCTCATGCCCTGAGTGATCTGTTTTGCCATGGGTCTACCTCGATGCTCGAAAATGATCCTATCGAGTGTCCAAGTTGATTAGACCACCGCAATCCGTCCATGGAGGCTCGGTCGCCGCATCCATGCGGCTCACGCCCCCGCAACCGGACCCACCCCGCCTTCGACAGTTTCCTGCGATCTGTCGTAGATTCACGCAATGCGTGGATGAATCTCTATCGAAATCGAATATTTCGAGAATTGAACCAAGAGCATCCACGCATGGCGTGGATCTACCGTGTCGACCAAGATCGACACCTCTACCCACAGCAGCGGGAATCTGTCGAAGGTGGGGCGGTATCGGAGTGCGGGGTGTCAGCCGCATGGGCCCGACGCATGCGTCGGGCGGGTTGGGCAGGACGCCCAACCCCGGTCTTGCCGTGTGCGCAGGAACGCGCACACGAGCAAGCGGCTGCCAAGCCTACAAGGACGTACTTGCGGCGTCCCCGCACTCCGACACCGCCCCACCACACCACGGAATGCCGCTCTTGCTGTTGCTGTTGAGGTTGTCGGCCAGCGGCCGGCACTACAGCGGGTGTGCAGGGCGCAGCCCTGCAGAAGAACACTCTTCAGGAACTGCAGGACAGCATCGAACAGCCTGCGCGATCGTCAGCCCACGCCGGGCGCTTGCCGGCGTAGTGCTCGAGCCCCGGGCGTTCGGTGTATGGATCACGCAACACCTCCTGCAGGGCATGCACACCGCCCAGGTCGCCCTGCTCGGCGCGGTCGATCGCTTCCTGTGCCAGCCAGTTGCGCAGCACATACAGCGGATTGGCCGCCCCCATCTTCGCGAGACGCTCGGCTGCCGACAGCGGGTCGGCACGCAGCCGTGCCGCGTAATCCTGCAGCCACTGCTGCAGAGGTTCCTGCACCGCGTGCTGCCGCTCGGGGTCGTAGAAGACTTCGGCCAGTACCCCCGCATCGGGTGCATTGGCATCGATGCGCATCAGCGCACGCCATGCCAGGGTCATGTCCATGCCACCGTCCTGCATCAGCTGCTGCCAACGCTGGAAGAGCTGCAGATCGGCATCGTCAGCCGCTGCCAGACCCAGCTTGGCCGCCACATCGCGACGGGTGCAGGCGACAAAGGTCGCCTGGTAGGCGGCCAGCCCTGCCTGCAGCGGCTGCACATCAGCGAACAACGGCGACAGCGCCTGTGCCAGACGGCTGAGGTTCCAGTACGCCACCTGCGGCTGGGTGCCGAAACGATAGCGACGCCCCTGCGCATCGGTGGTGTTCGGCGTCCAGTCCGGATCGAAGTCTTCGACCCAGCCATAGGGGCCGTAGTCCAGGGTCACGCCGAGCACCGAGAGGTTGTCGGTGTTCATCACCCCATGCACGAAGCCGACGCGCATCCAGTGCGCGATCATCTCTGCGGTGCGCACGGCGATCTGCGCGAACCAGTCGCCGTAAAGTGCTTCGCCCTGCCCCTTCAGTTCCGGGAAATCGCGGGCGATACACGCCTCGACCAGTTGCCTCAGCAGCGCGGTCTCGCCGCGCGAAGCAGGCAGTTCAAACGAACCAAAGCGCAGGAACGAGGGCGATACCCGGCAGACGATCGCGCCGGGCTCCGCGCGCGGATGACCGTCATAGAACATGTCGCGCACTACGTCCTCGCCGGTACCCACCAGCGACAGGGCGCGGGTAGTCGGCACGCCGAGATGATGCATCGACTCGCTGCACAGGAACTCGCGGATCGACGAGCGCAGCACCGCACGGCCGTCGGCGCCGCGCGAGTACGGCGTTGGCCCGGCGCCCTTCAGCTGAAGCTCCCAGTGCCGGCCATCGGTGCCGATCAACTCGCCCAGCGAGATGGCGCGACCATCACCCAACTGCCCGGCCCAATGCCCGAACTGATGGCCTCCATAGTTGGCCGCCCATGGCTGCATGCCCGCATACAGCGCGTTGCCGCCGAACACCTCGGCGAAGCCCTCATCCTCTACCTGCGCATGATCGAATCCGAGCATCGCGGCCACCTCAGGCGACCACGCCAGCAGCACCGGCGCTGCAACAGGTGTCGGCATCACCGGCGACCAGGCCGCACCCAGCACTTCGCGCCGGCGCGGGCCGGACTCGGGATCGCCCGGCAGCAGAGTCAGCAGGCGGTTGTCGAACTGGGGAGCCGTGGTATCCATGAGCACAGCATGGGGGCGAGGACGGCCGTCCTCAATCGCCGCGCAGGGCCTGCAATGCCCCACCGTGCGCCTCGGCACGCTGGTAGGCCGGACGCTCGCCGATGCGCTTGAGGAAGCCACGCAATGCCGGCTTGTCGTCCAGTCCGCCGCCGCGTGCGGCCGCTGCCTGGATCGGGAAGCTCATCTGGATGTCCGCGGCGGTGAAGCGCTCGCCGGCAAACCACGGGCATTCGGCCAGACGCCGCTCCATCCAGTCCAGATGCAGGCGTCGTTGCGGGCCGACGAAACCGCGCTCGGCCTTGTCGGCGATGCTGCGGGCGATCGGCCGCGCGAAGAACGGCATCGGCGCGCTGCGGATGCGGCTGATCACCAAGGTCAGCAGCATCGGCGGCATCGCCGAGCCTTCGGCATAGTGCAGCCAGTAGCGGTAATCGATGCGCTCTTTGCCGTCGGCCGGTACCGGCGACGGCGACAGCTGCCGATGCACGTCGTAGCGGTCAGCCAGGTAGTCGAGAATGGCGCCGGATTCGGCGAGGATCAGTTCACCGTCCTGCAGCACCGGGGCCTTGCCCAGCGGGTGCACCTGGCGCAGCTCCGGCGGCGCCAGCATCGTCTTCGGGTCGCGCGGGTAGCGGCGCAGCTCGTAGTCCAGCCCCAGCTCCTCCAGCATCCACAGCACACGCAGCGAACGGGAGTTTTCCAGATGATGGACGATGCGCATGGGGACGATCCTTGGGGAAGCCTGCATCGTACCGTGCCGGGTGCATGCCCTTTGTAGAGCCGGGCCTGGCTCGACACTACAAGAAGCCCATAACGAAAAACGCCGGGAGCTTTCGCTCCCGGCGTTCTGGCTACCAAACGGTAGCAGACGGATTAGACCGCCTGCACCTGGTCAGCCTGCATACCCTTCTGGCCCTGGACGGCGACGAAGGTAACCTTCTGGCCTTCCTGCAGGGTCTTGAAGCCGGTGCCCTGGATCGCGCGGAAATGCACGAACAGGTCCGGGCCGCTTTCCGGGGTGATGAAGCCGAAGCCCTTGGCGTCGTTGAACCACTTGACAGTGCCGGTCTGACGATCAGACATATTTACTAACTCCTGAAACACATGTTGAAAAAAATCGCAGCCACCGGGTATCGGGGCCGAGACTGAGTTGCAGGCGTTGGTAAAGCGGATCGATGAGCGGATCGTGAGATCAACTGCACCAGGCCACGATTCACGGTGACCCTAGCAAACACAGTGGGCCAGACGATACGCGTGTTTTGAGCAAAAAGCGATAGCCCTGATATTCAGCGACAAACGGCCGGCCCCCAGACAGGGCAAGGGGTTGCACCAGATCGAGGCTAAACCCGGGCCCCCATTCAGGTTTTTCCTACCCTACACTGGGTAAATGACTGAAGCTGAAACCCGAGCTGAACCCCTGCTCCCCCGCATCTGGGTGGACGCAGACGCCTGCCCCGTCGTCATTCGCGACATCCTGTTCCGCGCAGCTGAACGGGTCGGTGTGGAACTGACCCTGGTCGCCAACCAGTGGATCCGCACCCCGCCCTCGCGCTGGCTGCGCTCGATCCAGGTGCCGCAGGGACTGGACGTGGCCGACAGCGCCATTGTCGAACGGGTGGCCGCCGGCGACCTGGTGGTCACCCAGGACATCCCCCTGGCCGCCCTGGTGCTGGAGAAGAAGGGCGTGGCCCTGAACCCACGCGGCCAGCTGTACACCCCCAACAACATGGCGGAGCGGCTGTCGATGCGCAATTTCATGGAGGAACTGCGTGGCGCGGGCGTGCAGACCGGCGGACCGCCTCCTCTGGGTGCGCGCGACCGCCAGCTGTTTGCTGCCGAGCTGGACCGCTGGCTGGCGCGCCGCCCGAGCAGGTGAATCCGGCCGCGCGTCAGCCGGCAACGCTCAAGGTGCGCGCACTGCGGAAACTGCGCCGCTGGCCGGTCAGCGGATCGTCGAAGGCCAGTGCCTGCGCCAGCAGCTGCAACGGCGGCTCGCCCTCACCCTGCGGCCGGTCCTGCAGCTGCGGATAGAACCCGTCGCCCAGGATCGGCGCACCGAGCGCGGCCATATGGACGCGCAGCTGATGCTTGCGCCCGGATTCCGGCACAAGCCGGTAGCGCCAGACCGGGCCATGCGCGTCAATGACCTCGACACGGCTCCGCGCATTCGGTTCGCCGGGAACTTCGGCCATACGGAAGAACGGCTCCCCTGGCTGCAGCCGGCTGTGCCGCTCCAACGGAAACCGCAGATCGGGCAAGGCCGGTGCCAGCGCCTCGTAGGTCTTCTCAATGCGGCGTTCACGGAACAGGCGCTGGTAGGCGTCGCGCGTTTCCGGCCGGGTGGAAAACAGCACCAGGCCGGCCGTCAACCGATCCAGCCGATGCAACGGCACCAGCTCGGTGTTGCCGGTGCGTTCGACCAGACGCGCCAACAGGGTTTCGCGCACGAAGGCACCGGCAGGCGCGGTCGGCAGGAAGTGCGGCTTGTCAGCCACCAGCAGGTGCGCGTCGTGATGCAGGATGGTCTCCACGAAGGGAATCACTGGCTCGTCGGCCACTTCACGGAAGTAGCGGATCTCCAGCCCCACCTGCCACGGCATGTCGGCCGCCAACGCCCTGCCCTGCGCATCCTGCACCCGGCCTCGCGCGAAGCGACTCTCCCATTGCAACCGATCGATGCGCGGGAAGCGCGCACACAGCCCCTCCAGCAGGGAAACCCAGTTACCGGGCGGCAGCTGCAGTCGACTGGGCGTGGTCATGGCGCGGTCGTGGCGCCATCAATCTGCAGGCGGCACGGACGTGAACGGGACATACGGCAGGGCAAGCCGGAAGCATCAGGGCGGCCAGCGTGCCACCGATCACGCCCTGCCGACACCCCCATACCGGACACCCCCGGGGCAAACCTCTATCATTGACGGTCTTTACCCCTCTGGATCTTCATGGCCCTCACCGCCACCATCCGCAAGGCCGAACTGCAGATCAGCGACATGGATCGCGGCTACTACGCGACCCACAACCTGACACTGGCCCAGCATCCGTCTGAAACCGACGAACGCCTGATGGTGCGCCTGCTCGCCTTCGCGCTGAACGCTGGCGACCGCCTGGAGTTCGGCCGCGGCCTGAGCACCGACGATGAGCCGGACCTGTGGGAACACGATTACACCGGCGACATCCTGCAGTGGATCGACCTCGGCCATCCGGACGAGTCGCGCATCCGCAAGGCCAGCAACCGCAGCCGACAGGTGCAGGTGGTCAACTACGGCGGCAATGCGTCGGACATCTGGTGGCAGAAGCAGAGCAAGGGCCTGGCCCGCTTCGACAATCTGTCGGTGGTCGACCTGGACGGCGGATTCGTCGATCTGTGGGGCCAGCAGATCCAGCGTGCGATGCGCTGGAGCGTGCTGATCCAGGACGCCGAAGTGCAGCTGCTCAACGATCAGATGCAGCTGGACGTGATCCCCAACTGGCGCAAGCGCGCCAAGGCATGAGCACGATCCGCTGCGACGTGCTGGTGATCGGTGCCGGCGCAGCCGGGCTGATGACCGCGATCACGGCGGGCCAGCGAGGCCGGCATGTGCACGTCATCGACCACGCCAACAAGATCGGCAAGAAGATCCTGATGTCCGGTGGTGGCCGCTGCAACTTCACCAACACCGGCACCACCCCGGCCAACTTCCTGTCGGCCAATCCGCATTTCTGCAAGTCGGCGCTGGCGCGCTACTCGCCCTACCACTTCATCGAGATGGTCGAGCGCCACGGCATCGCCTATCACGAAAAAGAGCTGGGCCAGCTGTTCTGCGATGTGTCATCCAAGCAGATCGTGAAGATGCTGGTGGACGAGTGCCAGCAGGCCGGCGTGCAGATCCGCACGCAGTGCAGCGTGGAGCGCATCGAGCACGGCACCGACGGCTTCCGCGTGCAGACCACGCACGGCCTGTTCCATTGCGCCTCGCTGGTGGTGGCCACCGGCGGCCTGTCCATTCCCAGTCTTGGTGCAACGGGGTTCGGCTATGAGATCGCGCGCCAGTTCGGCCACCAGCTGCTGCCCACCCGCGCCGGCCTGGTGCCGTTGACCCTCAGCGGCACCCACCAGGAGCGCCTGGCCGAGCTCAGCGGCGTCGCCCTGCCGGTCGAGGCCAGCTGCAACGGCACCAGTTTCCGCAACTTCATGCTGCTGACCCATCGTGGCGTCAGTGGCCCGGCCATCCTGCAGATTTCCTCGTTCTGGCAACCCGGTGACGCGCTGTCGCTGGATCTGCTGCCCGGCCAGGATGCCGCCGGATGGCTGCGCCAGATGAAGCGCGAACGACCCGCCGCGGAACTGCGTACGGTGCTGGGCGATGTGCTGCCCAAGCGGCTGGCGCAGCGCCTGTGCGAGCACTGGCTGCCTGACCGCCCGGTACGTCAGCTGGACGAGCCGGACCTGCGCAAGGCAGCACAGGTGCTTTCAGCATTCCCACTGGTGGCCAGCGGCACCGAGGGCTACCGCACCGCCGAAGTCACCCTTGGCGGTGTCGATACCAACGAAGTCTCTTCGTCGACGCTGGAATCCAAGCGCGTGCCTGGCCTGCATTTCGTCGGCGAGGTGCTGGACGTGACCGGCTGGCTGGGCGGCTACAACTTCCAGTGGGCCTGGGCCAGCGGGCACGCAGCCGGCTGCGTGGTGTGAACCGCATCGCCGTTCCGGGCACGCAAGCGTTGCGCGCATGGACGCGCCGCCACGCATCGTGTATCTAGATTTGCAGATTGGGGAGCAGTGCATGCAGAACGCGAACGACATCACCATCCGCCTGCTGATCGTCGATGACAGCGGTGAGAATGCCGAAGCCATCGTCAGCACCCTGCGCAACAGCGGCATCGCCGTGCGCCCATGGCGCCCGCAGGACTCGGCCGAGCTGTCGCAGGTACTGGCCAGCCAGGCGATCGATCTGGTGCTGGCGGCGCCCTCGCAGAGCATCCCGCTGCCACTGGTGGCCCAGCACATCGCCGCCAGCGGCAAGGACATCCCGCTGGTGCTGCTGGCCGAGCGCATCGACGAGGACGAACTGGTACAGGCCAGCAGCAACGGCGTCCGCGCCCTCGCCCTGCGCCAGCGCGCCGAACACCTGCTGGCGGTGGTCCGCGACCAGTGGGTCGACCTGCAGGCGCGCCGCGGCCTGCGCCGGATCGAAGCGCAGATGCGCGAGACCGAGCGTCGCTGTGACGCGCTGATCGCCTCTTCGCGTGACCCCATTGCCTATGTCCACGAAGGCATGCATATCCGTGCCAATGATGCCTACCTGGAGATGTTCGGTTACGAGGATTTCGAGGAGGTCGAAGGCATCTCGCTGCTCGACATGGTCGCCGCCCAGCACGTGGATGATTTCAAGCAGCTGCTGAAGTCACTCAGCCGCGGCGAAGCGGCGCCGCCGCAGTACCAGCTCGACGCTCGCCACCAGGACGGCAACGCTTTCCCGGCGACGATGGAGTTCACCGCAGCCACCTACGAGGGCGAATCCTGCCTGCAGGTGGTATTCCGCCGGCGCATGGAGTTCGACCCGGAGCTGGCTCGCGAGGTTGAAGACCTGCGCCAGCGCGACCAGGTCACCGGCCTGCTCAACCGCCCGACCTTCATGCTGCAGGTCGAGGACGCGGTTGCACAGGCGGGGCGCAGCGAGGGTCAGTTCGGCCTGCTGATGGTCGAACCGGATCATTACGCGCGCCTGATCCCGGACATTGGACTGGCCTCGGCCGACGCCCTGATCGGCGCCCTCGCCGCCTTGCTGGCCGAGGTCGTTGGTGAGGATGCGCAGCTGGCCCGTTTCGGCGAACACAGTTTCGCCGTGCTGCAGTCCGGTCCCTATGCACAGACCGTGGCACTGGCCGAGCGCATCCGTGAAGCCTACGCCGCGCACGTCTTCAGCATCGGCGCGCGCTCGGCCACGGTGACCGTCAGCATTGGCGGGGTGCAGGTGGGCGAGAAGATCGCCAGCATCGGCCAGGTGCTGGCGCGCGCCAGTGAATGTACGCAGGCCGCTGCCGCGCTCGGCAATACCTGCCGCATCTTCGACCCGGCCGCTGTCGATCGCGTGGAAGAAGAACGCGTGCAGCGCTGGGTCGCGCGTATCCGCGAGGCCTTGGCAGGCGATGGCTTCCAGCTGCATTACCAGCCGGTGCTGAACCTGCAGGGCGAGTCGCTGGAGCTGTATGAAGCGTACCTGCGGCTGGAACACAACGGAGAGCTGCTGAGCCCGACCGCCTTCCTCGGCATCGCCGAAGAACACGGCCTGCTGGCGGACATCAACCGCTGGGTCGTCTCGCAGGCGATCGCGGTACTGGGCGCGCGTGCGCGCGAGGGTCATCCGACGCAGATGCTGGTGAAGGTCACGCCGGAATCGTTCGATGACCCGAAGATGATCGCCACGCTGCGCCAGCAGTTGCAGGCACAAGGCGTACCGGGCGAACGCCTGTGGCTGCATGCGCCGGAATCGAAGGTGTTCACCCACCTGCGCAGCGCCCAGCAGTTCCTCGCGGAAGTGGCCCCGCTCGGCTGCCGGATCGGTCTGGAGCAGTTCGGCTCGGGCCTGGATTCGTTCCAGCTGCTGGCCCACTTCCAGCCGCAGTTCCTCAAGCTTGATCGCGGCTTCACCAGCGACCTGGCCGCCACCCGCGAGAACATCGACCGGGTCAGCCAGATCACCGCACGCGCGCAGGAAGCCGGCATCCGCACCATCGCCGAGTTCGTCAGCGACGCCAACTCGATGACACTGCTGTTCAGTGCCGGCGTGGACTACGTGCAGGGCGATTTCGTCGGCCCTGCAGCGCCGACGATGAACTTCGAGTTCGGTTGACGCCTCTCTGTAGAGCCGAGCCATGCTCGGCTGCAGGGTCCAAGCGAAGAGCAGCCGAGCATGGCTCGGCTCTACATAATCAAGAAGGCCGGCTTGCGCCGGCCTTTTTTCAATCAGGTCAGATCGACCAGATTGGCGATCTTCACGTCCGGGTTGACGTCGGCTTCGTAGTCGACGCCTTCGACACCAAAACCGAACAGACGCAGGAAATCGGCCTTGTAGCCGGCCAGGTCGCTGATCTCGTACAGGTTCTCGTTGGTCACCTGCGGCCACAGCGCCAGCACCTCACCCTGCACGTCAGCCGCCATTTCCTTGTAGTCGGCGCGCAGGCGACCTTCTTCATCGATCAGCGCGACGGTGTGGCCATCGCCATCAACCAGATCGTGGCGCAGGCGATCGACCGCCACGCCATCGGCCTTGGCGCCGTACAGGATGTCGTACAGCACGTCGAGCTGCTCGATGCAGCCTTCGTGGGTGCCCTTTGCCTTCATTACCTTGAACAGCAGCGACAGGTACAGCGGCATGGTCGGAATGGCCGAGCTGGCCTGGGTCACCACTGCCTTCAGCACCGACACGCGCGCATCGCCGCCGATCTTGGCCAGCTTCTCGCGCAGGCCCAGCACCTTGTCGTCCAGATCCTTCTTGGCGGCACCGATGGAACCATTCCAGTAGATCGCCTGGGTGATCTCTTCGCCCACGTAGGTGAAGGCCGTGGTGGTGCAGCCATTGGCCAGCACGCCGGCATCGGCCAGCGCGTCGATCCACATCTGCCAGTCCTCACCGCCCATCACCGCGACGGTACCGGCGATTTCTTCCGGGGTCGCCGGCTGCAGGTGGGTCTCGGTCAGCACTTCCTTGTCGGTATCCAGGCCACGCAGCGTGATCGGCTCACCGATCGGCTTCAGCGTGGAGCTGATGACTTCGCCGGTCTTGGGATGCTTGCGGCGCGGCGCAGCCAGGCTGTAGACCACCTGGTCGACCTGGCCGAGGTCGGCCTTGATCATCTCGATGGTCTTCACCTTCACCTCGTCGGAGAACGCATCGCCGTTGATGCTCTTGGCATACAGACCGGCTTCGTCGGCGTACTTGTGGAACGCCGCCGAGTTGTACCAGCCCGCCGTACCCGGCTTGGTTTCACTGCCCGGGCGCTCGAAGAAGATGCCCAGGGTTGCAGCGCCACTGCCGAAGGCGGCGGTGATGCGCGCGGCCAGGCCATAGCCGGTCGAGGCACCGATCACCAGTACGCGCTTGGGGCCGTTCTGGATCGGCGGGCGCGCACGGATGTAGTCGATCTGCTGCTTGACGGCCGCGTCGCAGCCGGTCGGATGGGTGGTGACGCAGATGAAGCCGCGGACGCGCGGTTTGATGACCATGAAGACCTCGGGTTGGCAGATGCGGCGCACAGGGCGCTCAGCAGGAATACGGGCACGCGTGTGCGCGCGAACCGCAGGATCGTAGTGCGCAGGGGCCGATTGCACAACCGACGCTGCCGTAGGGTGGTGGTGTTTTGCAGGGTTGCACCCTGCACCTGCAGAGGCAACGTCAACGTCAAAAGCCGGCTATCCGTGGGGTGGCGGGGTGGGTCCGGTTGCGGGGG
>NZ_WKEE01000094.1:0-10674 GCF_021605635.1 Stenotrophomonas sp. PA-6-5C | reverse complement strand
CAGCCGTGCATAGCCGAGGTCGCCCAGGTAATCGGTGTTCAGGGGGTTCAGCTGGGTGGCACGTGCGAGTGCCTGCTCGCCGCCGTCGTCATCATCACGGAGGGCGGCGATCAGGCCGATGCCATGCGCGGCGGCCGCGGCCTGGGGGCCATTGCCGAGTTCGCGGTACAACGCCAGCGCCGCATCGATCTGGCCGGTCTGGCGCAGTGCGTCGGCCTGCAGCAGGCGCAGTGCCGGGGTATCGCCGTAGCGCTGGCGGAAGGCATCCACGTGCGCCAGCGAGGCGTACCAGGCGCCCTGCTGCTGCATGCGCTGGATCAACTCCAGATAGGCGTTGCGGCTGTCCTGCGGGGCCGGCGTCGGCTCGGCCAGGCTCGGCGCACGCAGGTACTTCGGCGTGGTGGAGCTGCAGCCGGCAGCGGCGGCAACCAAGGCAAGCAACAGGCAGGCGGGGCGCAGGACAGGCATGAAGGTCATCCCATTTTCGACAAGGTAGTGGCCAGCGCGACCAGCGCCGGTCCGGCCAGCACCAGCATCAGTGCCGGCAGCAGGGTCAGCATCATCACCACGGTCATCTTCACCGAGAGCTTGCCGACCTTTTCCTTCAGCGCGTTGCGACGCTGCTCGCGCAGGCGGATGCTGAACTGACGCAGCGGTTCCTGCACGGCGCCGCCATGCGCGTGCACCTGCAGGATCAACTGCACGAGGCTGGACAGGTCGTCGTCGCCGTACACATCGCTCAGCCGCCGCAGTGACTGCGCGCGCGTGCGTCCGTGGGTGTAGGACACATTCGCTTCCTGGATTTCTCCGCCCAGCACCGGCAATGCGTCGCGCAGCTTGTCGCCCAGTGTCTGCAGGCTCTGGTCCATGCTGAAGCCCACGCCCTGCAGCAGGCGCAGCAGGTCGATCAACAGCGGGAGTTCGTTGTTCACGGCACGCCGCCGCCGCTTGACCCACGCACTGAGCGCGAACTTCGGCAGCAGCAGGCCGGCGGCCAGCGCGCCGATCACCACCATGATCCTGGACAACCCTGTGGCATCGCTGATGGCCAGCGCGATACCCAGCACCAGCACCGCCAGCAGCAGTCGCAGGCCCAGGTAGATGGCGGTGCCGCGGCGGGTGTTCCAGCCAGCCAGGTCCAACAGCAGGCGATCTTCACCGGCCAGCAGCGCCGTTTCCAGGCGCCCGCCGCTCAGTCCACGACCGAACTGCTCCAGCCAGCCGAGTGAATCCTTGCGCGCATCGGCACCGCCCTCATCGCTTTCGCGTGGACGCAGCGCCGTTTTCAATGTTGCCGCGCTGCGGTCCTCGCGATGACCGCGGACCCAGCTGCCAAGCCCCAGCAGGGCCACACCGGCGGCCAGCACCAGCAGGGCGGCCACGAACCAGATGCTGGCGCTCATTGGATGCCTCCTGTGTGGACGTGAAGGTTCATAGCGATTTGGCCAGGCGATACAGCAGGAAAGCGCCGGTCAGTTCCATGCACAGGGCGATCAACAGGATCTTGTGACCCAGCGGATCGTGCAGCACCGGCTGGAAGAAGTCGGGGCTGGAGATCGCCATCAACACCGCGCTGGCCGGTGGCAGCAGGCCCAGTACCCACGCCGACATGCGGGTTTCAGACGTGGTCGCGGCCAGCTCCTGCTGGGCCTGTTCCAGGTCACGCATGAAGTCGCCCATGCGCTGCAGGATCTGGTCGGCACGGCCACCGATGCGCACGCTCACCCCCATCACCACCGCCAGTACCTTCAGCACGTCCATGCGGTAGGGCTGTGCGGCCAGGTTGAGCGCGCGGTCCAGGTCCATGCCGCCACGGGCATAGCGCACAGTGGTGTCGAGCAGGCCGCGCAGCGGTGCGTTGGTCTGCATCGAGGCGACCTGGAAGGCGGCCTGCAGGCTGTTGCCGAGGGCGGTCAGACGCACCAGGTTGTCGAGGAAGTCCGGCAGCTGGTGCAGCAGCTGTGCCTGCAGCTTACCGGTGCGGCGCATCAGCCACAGCCAGCAGCCCAGCAGGTACAGCAGCAGGGTAAGCGGGAACATCCAGGCAGTGCCCAGGCGCAGCACTGCGAATGCGGACAGCGCGATGCCCGGCAGCAGCATCAGCAGTGGCAGCTTCCAGCCCGGCGTCAGGCCGGCACGTTGCAGCTGCCCATCCCAAGGCAGGGTGCGGCGGCCTGGCGGAGGCAGCGGTGCCTGCCGCGCCGCGTCGGTGGCGGTGCTGGCGCCAAGGCCGGTGCCACGCGCCAACTGCTGCTCGGTATGCTGCAGGGAGGCCTGGCGCTGTTCGCGGCTGCTGGCCGTGCCCCACAACCACACGGCCAGCGCCAGCAGCACCGACACGATGCTCAGCACACCCAGCAGCAGGCCAGTGCTCATGCTCAGAAGTCTCCGTAGAGGGATTCGCGCAGCAACTGCCGGAACGGCTCCAGCTTGTGCGAATGCGGCTGGAAGCCGAGACCGATCCAGCGGTCGATCTCCTTGCCGCTGCCATCGATCTGCACTTCGTGGCGGAACATCTCCTGGGTGGTGATCAGGTTGTCGCTGACGCCGGTGATTTCGGTGATCGACACCAGCACGCGGCGGCCGCTTCCCAGGCGCGAGATCTGCACGATGAAGTCGATGGCACTGGCGATCTGACGCCTCAGGCTGTCCTCGCTGCCCTGGAAGCCGGCGAAGCCGGCCAGCATCTCGATGCGGTACAGGCAGTCGCGCGGCGAGTTGGCGTGGATGGTGGCCATCGATCCGTCATGGCCGGTGTTCATCGCCTGCAGCATCTCCAGCACCTCGGCGCCACGCACCTCGCCGACCACGATGCGGTCGGGGCGCATGCGCAGGCTGTTGCGCACCAGGTCGCGGATGCTGACCGCACCCTGGCCCTCGGCGCCCCCGATGCGGCTTTCCAGGCGCACGACATGCGGGTGGTTGAGCGAGAGCTCGGCGGTGTCTTCCACGGTGATGACGCGTTCGTTGGCCGGCACGTAGCTGGCCAGCGCATTGAGCAGCGAGGTCTTGCCCGAGCTGGTGCCGCCGGAGACCAGGATGTTGCAGCGGCCCAGCACCATCGCCTTCAGCAGCGCCTGCATCGGTGCATCGAAGGTGCCCTTGGTCAGCAGCTCGTCGGGGGTGAAGGGGTCCTTGCGGAACTTGCGGATGGACACCATCGGCCCGTCCACCGCCAATGGCGAGATGATCGCGTTGAGGCGACCGCCATTGGGCAGGCGCGCATCGACCATCGGATTGGAATCATCCAGGCGGCGGCCGAGCGGGGCGATGATGCGGCGCAGGATGCGCAGCAGGTGGGTGTCGTCGGTGAAGCGCTGTGGCGCGCGTTTGAGCTGCCCGCCCTGGGAGACATGCACATCCTTGAAGCCATTGATCAGGATGTCTTCGATGGTGGGGTCATGCAGCAGGTCATCGAGCGGGCCGAACCCGGTCAGCTCCTTGACCAGGCCTTCGGCCACCACCTGCATTTCTTCTTCATTGATGGGGATGCGCCATTCCTGGATGAAACTGACCGTCTGCACCTCCACCCAGCGGGCGATGGTGTCAGGGGCCCAGGAATCGATGTCGATGCGCTCGTCTTCGATGCTGTTGAGCAGGTGCTCGTGCGCGGCCGACAGTACCTTCTGGTACTGCTCGGTCTGTGCGAACGGCAGGCTGCCCGGTGCATGCTCCGGCACCGTGCTGCGGGCGACAACGTGCGGGAACGGGGTCACTTTGTCTTCCATTGCGATCCACCCAGGGCAAGGGCAAGTCTTTCCCGCAGGCCATGCGTCTGGACCGGGCAGGCAGCCGGATCCAGGCGTTGCACCAGCGGGGCGAGGGCACGCAGGTACGGGTCGCGCGGTGCATCCTGCAGCAGCAGATGACCATGGCTGGCGGCCGTGCGCACCCGTGGCCGCTCGGGCAGGGTGGCCAGCAGCGGCAGCTCGAAGCGGCGCGCGATCTGTTCGGGGCTCATGCCACTGTTGTCGTCGTGGCGGTTGATCAGCAGCTGCAGCCGCTTCTCGCGATCGCGCTGGCCGGAAAGGTGCTTCAGGGCGTGGTCCAGCGACACCAGCGTGGCGATGGACGCGTCGGCGACCAGCCAGATTTCGTCGGCCTGGTCCAGCAACAGGGGGGGCAACTGCCGTAGCGGGCAGCCGCCGGCATCGCACAGCACGCTGGCGAACACACTGCGCAGGCGCTGCAGCAGCGCGCCAGGGTCGGACGGCGGCAGCGCGTCGCTGCCACTGGCGCGATCAAGCAGGACCAGGCCGCTGGGATGCCGTGCCATCGCGGTGCGCGCCAGGGTGGCATCGATGCGGCTGGCATTGCGCAGCGCATCTTCGTAGTGGAAGCGGCTGTCCAGGTTGAGGTACAGGGCGAGATCGCCGGCCGGCTGCGCCAGCTCCATCAGCAGCCCGTCCTGCACGGCTGCATCGCCCTGGGCCAGGGTATGGGTCTGTTGTGCGAGCACCGACAGATGTGCAGCAAGGGTGCTGGTGCCGACGCCGGCGCGCACGCCCAGCAGCACGATCAGCCGCGCCTTGTGCGCCTGCTGTGCGCTTGCGGCGGGCCGCGGTGACAGGGCGCGACGCAGGGCGGCCTCGATGCCGGTGTTGTCACTGTCCAGGTCCAGCACATCGCGCAGGCCGGCGCGCAGCGCCATCACCACGCCTTCAACCTGGCCGGCGCTGGTGGCGCCCACCGCCACCAGGGTCAACTCCGGTTGGGTCTGCTGCAGCTGCTGCGCCAGCACCGTCGATGCCGATGCATGCTCGGGGCGGAAGTCGAGCAGCACCAGGTTCTGCGGGCCACGCTGCAGGTCCTGTGCCGAGGTCGGTTCGCCGCTGTCCTGCCAATGCAGTGCCGTGGCTGGCGGCAGCTTGGCAGCCAGGCGCGGCAGCAGTTCGCGGTCGATCCCGTACAGGACCAGGTTCATCGGTGGTCCTTGCGGGTGCAGCGGCAGGGCAGTGGCGTAGGGCATGGGCGTGGTACCGGAGACGTCATGTGGGTCAGCGCGAGAAACCGGGCACCGGGTCGCGGCTGATCGGGCCAAGCAGCCACGCGCCCCATTCGGGCATGTTCGGCTTGGCTTCGCGCTCGCCGGGCAGCGGCAGTTCGGTATTGCGGGCAATCGGCTGTACCAACCGCGGCGTGACGATGATCACCAGTTCCTTGTCCTGGCGCTTGTAGTCGAAGTTGCGGAAGAACGTACCGATGATCGGCAGGTCGCCGAGCAGTGGAATCTTGTTGACCGTCGACGCGACGGTGGAACTGACCAGACCGCCGATGACGAAGCTCTCTCCATCGCCAAGCTCGACGGTGGTATCGGCGCGGCGGGTGGTGATCGAAGGGATCTGCACGCCGTTCAGCGCGATCGAATTGGTGTAGTCCAGGTCGCTGGCTTCCGGCGCAACCTTCAACGCAATGCGGTTGGGTGAGAGCACGGTAGGGGTGACGGTCAGGCCGATGCCGAAGGGCTTGTAGGTGACCGTGGTCGTGCCGAGACCCTGCGGCTCCAGGATCGGCAGTTCGCCACCGGCCAGGAAGCTTGCACTCTGCCCGGACAGCGCAACGAGAGTCGGCTCGGCCAGCACGCGCGCCATGCCGTTGGCCTGCAGCAGGTCGACGTCGGCGTTCCACAGGCCCTTGGTCGAACCAAACACCAGCCGGAACGCCGAGGAGATCGGCGATTCGCTTTCGTTGCTGGACTCGCCTTCCTTCATGCCCGGAAGGATGCCGGTGTTGCCTGGCAGCTGCCCACCCGGTCGGGCGAATCCATAGGCGAAGCCACCGTTGCGGTTCTGGAAGTTGATGCCGATCTGCTTCAGCGCGGTCTTGTTGAATTCGACCACCTTGACCTCGACCTGCACCACGCCGCCGCTGCTGATGGTGGAAGCGTCGGCCAGGCTGCCGTCCTTGCCCAGTGCCATCACCGCGGTCTTCTGTTCCTGCATGTGCGCCAGCACGCTGTCGCTGCTTCCCTGCAGGAGCCCCTGGTGGTCCTGCTGGGTGAATACCAGCCCGTTGGAGCCGGTATCGGCAGCGCCTTGCACGGCGCTCTGCACGCGCACCTGCACACGCTGCGGTTCGCTCTGCTTGCGATGCCACAGCAGCAGGGTGGTAGTGCCCGGTGCCTTGCCGACCAGTAGTGCCTGGCGCGCGCCGCGCAGCATCACGATGTCAGCCACGCCGGGGTCGGCGATGGCAACTCGTTCCAGGTCGGCTGGCAGCGTCCACGGCCGCTGTTCTCGGGTCTGCAGCAGCAGATCGTCGGCAGCCACGCTCGCACCCGGTGCCAGCAGCACCAGCAGCAGGGCCAGCCAGCGCTGGCGGACAGTGGGGCGTAGGCAGTAGCGACGTTCAGTCATGTGTGCTCTCGGCATGGGTCAAAGGGAGCCACGGGGGGCGGCGGTGTCGCCGCGGATGATTTCGATGCCCGCCGGCCGCGGTGTCGAGCGACGCTGCACCGGTGCGCGCGCCGGCGTTTCGTGAGCGTTGCGCTGCACGCTGCTGCCGCGGCCAGCCAGTGCGTCGCCATCCAGACCTGCGTAGGCGTTGTTCTCCGGTCGCTGCAGAGCCTGCTGCTGTTCGTTGTCCAGGCCGCGCACCGGGTCCAGCACGCCGCGCGCCTGCGGGAACAGCGCCAGGTCCGGAAGGCCGGTATCGGCGGGGTTGCGCAGGGCGAGGAACAGCTTGCCCTGCTGTGCACCCAGCAGCAGGCGGTTGGCGTCGGCCACCGGTACCGCCAGCACCGCGGTGCGAGCCGGCTGCGTGGCATCGCTGCCGTTTGCGTTGCTGTGGGTGCTGCTGGAGCCACTGGTGATGTCGGCCGCGCGTGAGTCGTTGTTGGCCGTGGCCGGTGCTTCGCCCTGGGTGGTGGTGGATGCCACGGCGATGTCCTGCTGGCCGTAGCTGAGCACGCGCAGGCGCGACAGCAGCAAACGGGTCTGTGCGATGTCCTGCTGGCCGTTGTAGCTGGTAGCGGCGCTGCGCAGGTTGAGGAAGACGTCGACGAAATCGCCGGGCAGGATGCGGTTGCCTGCCGCGACCAGCTCATCGACCGGCACCGCCAGTGCCCGTTCACCCGGCCGCAGCTGCAGTGAGAAGCCCTGCGCGAGCAGGCTGGCGCCAATCGCGCTGCCTTCGCTGATGTCCTGCACCGGCACCTTGCCAACCACCGCCGCGAGGTCGGCCGCCGCCCCCGGCACTTCTGCGGTGCGCTGTGTCAGTCGCACGCCATTGGCGCTGATCGGCTCGCCGGCGGGAAGCCGCGCGATGGCTTCAACGACACTGAAGGTCTGCGCATCGGCTTTCACGATCGTGTTCGGGTTGTCCGCCGAGGCCGCCGGCTTGCGACCGATCACGAAGGCGACCACGGCGAGCAGCACGGCGAGCGCGATCAGGGCGATGGCGGCGATGCGGGTCAACTTGAGCATGAAGAACGTCTCCTGTACCGATCGTCAGTTGCTGCCAAGGTCCAGCTGGGCGACCGCGACGCTACGAATGGGGGCCCCCATCACCCAGCCATAGAGCGTGGCGGTGCCGGGCAGGAAGGGGTGGGAGTTGTAGTCGTAGCTCACGGTTACGGTCATGCATTGCACCGTCGCCAGGCCGGCGCAGGGCGCCTGCGGTGAGACCACGATGGCACCGGAGCCGCCAGCGCTGCAGTCCGGGTTCTGCCCGGAAAACTGCAGCAGCCACTGCATGGAGCGGCGGGCCGCAAGGCAGGCTGCGGTGCGCCGCTCGCCGGCGCTGCCATAGCGCAGCGAAGCGCGCGCGCCCTCGGCCGAGGCCGTGGCCAGGGTCTGCTGCGCGGCCATGATCAGCACGCCGGAAAAGGTGAACAGCAACAGCGGCACCAGGCCGAGCAGCAGCATCAGCGCGAATTCGATGCTGGCCACGCCGCGCTGGCGGTGACGTGCGAATGCTTTCATGCCACGCCTCCATAAGTCGTTGACAGCACCCAGCCAATCGCCGCGAAGGCCAGGTAGGCGGCGTAGGGAATGCCTTGTCGACCCTGTCGTGCGGCATGCAGTTCGCGCAGGGCAGGGTGACCATTCCAGTGCGTGCTTGCGCGATTGACCTGCATCTGCAGGCGCAGCGGCAGGTGACCGGCCAACTGCCGTCCGACGATCACCAGCATGGCGTGGGCGCCTGCGGCCAGGCTGGCAAGCACCCATACCGGCAGCAATGCCTTCCAGCCCAGCAGCAGGCCGAGCACGGCGAAGAACTTCACATCGCCCGCGCCCATCCAGCGCACCGCATAGAACGGCAGCAGAGCCAGCAGGCCAAGTGCCGCGCCCAGCAGGTGTGGCGCCCAGGTCGTGCGCGTTGCACTGAACTGGTCGGCGATGATCAGTGGCACGGCGATCGCGCACGCGGCCAGCAGCCAGGCGTTGGGCACGCGGCGGGCGTACAGATCGCTGATCGCGATCCGCAGACACACTCCCATGGCCAGCAATCCCAGCAGTGTCATCGCACACCCTCTTCGTCCGTCATTGGACAGTTGCAGACCCCTTCATCGGCCACCGCGGTCGCCATGGGGGCGACCGCAGGTGGTGCACCCCGCGCGACGGCTAGGTGGTGGTGGCGTCGGTGGCGATGGCCTGCAGGCGGGTGAACAACGTGGTGAAGAACGCGGTGATCTGGGTTCTGCCCACCACGATCAGGATGCCGGCGATCACGGCGGCCAGCAGCCCGTATTCGAGCGCGGTCACGCCATCTTCTTCTTTCAGGAACTTGCGGATCGATGCGTTCATGACGGTTGTCTCCCTCTACCTGTCAGTTGCTGCAGGAAACCTGCATGGGCGGTGGCCCGGCTCCGCCGGGACCGTCCGTAGGCCCCCGCCATCCTGGCGGAGGAGGCACGGCGGGCAATCCCGCTGTGCTCAAGCAGGGTGATCATTCCCGGGCAGGGCAGCGGCCGCGCAACCGCGACCGCACGGCACCAGGCCGGTGGTCGAAGCGGTTATGTCGTGCGTGCATGGTCATGCTGTCCCCCTGGGTGTGGCCGCTTTCTGCGTGCCCGATCACCGTGTATTCGACTTTGCCTGAATGGCGGTTCCCTGCAACCGGAACCTATATGCAAATTCGGCAGATTCGTTGAATTCCTGAATATTCCGATCCGGATCTGTGACGTAAATCCGTTCCTGCGCAAAACGATTCATGCTCGTGCAGATAATGTGAGGTCAATCTGCGCGCATGCGAAAACCATGCCACTCGCGTGCACATCTGCTTCACGCAGTCGATAATCCGGCAGCCTTGAAACATCCTGTTTACGGCCGCGGATTATCGGGCATACTCGCATTCAAGGTTTTGCATTTTCATGGATGGACGCGCGTCCTACGCAGCGACCATCACGGCAACGGACGATGCTCTTGGAAACGGCGTGCGCCCTGTCAGGCAGTGGGGGCGGGTCGTGCAGCAGACCAAACGGGGGACGACACTGTCATGGTCGATGGTGGGGTGGAAGACAACGACGATGGCGATCTCAGGTCGATCGACCTGGCCACGCTGAGCGGCGTGCTCCGCGTGTGCGATGTGGAGCTGTTGCTGCTTGATGGCAATGGTCCGCGCGCGGCATTCGCTTCGCGTGTTCATGAGGAAGCCCTGTTCTGCAGCATCAGCTGCGGTTTCCATTGCCGCGGGCGATTCATGCTGCCCCCCGACTGGGCCATGCTCGGTTACCTGCACACCACCGATGACGCATTGAGCTGGTGCCATGGCGTGCCGCTGACGCCGGGCATGGCGTTGACCGTGATGCCTGAAGGCATCAGTGAATTCACCCTCAGCCCGGGTACCCAGTTGACGCTGATGCTGGTGCCGGTCGCGCGCGTGCAGCGCAAGCTGACCGAGTTGAGTCTGCGCAGCACGCCACCGGCGGGGCAGGCACTTTCGTTGTTCAACCTTGGCGATGATGCAGTGCCGTTGGTACGTCATTACCAGCAGCTGCACGCGCAGCTGGGGCAGGGTGGGGGGCTGCAGCCAGAAGAAACCGAGCGTCTGTTGCATGAGCATATCCAGGCACTGCTCGGTGCGGGTCCAGCCGATCGGCCCAACTGCAGTCGTGCCCGCCGCACGCATTACCTTATCGCGCAGCGGGCGGAGAACTTCATGCGCCTCAACCTGCGCCGCAATATCTACATGAATGAAATCTGCGATGCCGCCGGTGTCAGCGAACGCGGCCTGCGCTATGCGTTCGAGGATCTGTTCGGCACCTCGCCCAATCGCTACCTGTCGATGTTGCGGCTCTGCGCCGCCTGCCGCAGCCTGTCGATGGCCGATTCCAACCGGCGCTCGGTCAAGGCCATCGCCCTCAGCTGTGGGCTGTGGGATCTGTCGCGGTTTGCCGACAACTATCGGAAAGTCTTTGGCGAACTGCCGCGCGACACCCTGATGCGCGCGCCCGCACAGCTCGGCCAACCCGCCTGAAGGTATCGGCCGGGCTGCCGCCCGGCTCCCGCAGAGGCAACGGCGACGGCAACGGCCTAAAGCCAAAGCGGGTTTCCTGTGGGATGGCGGGGTGGGTCCGGTTGCGGGGGACGCCGTAAACCCATCCCTGAAGTGACCCCCGGGAGTTGGACGCCAGATCCAACCCCGAGGGATACATGAACAGGTACGAAGCTCGATTCAAACTGCAGGTCGCCAAAGAAGCCTGCAAGACCTCCACGTCGGTCAAAGCCATCG
>NZ_WKEE01000092.1:0-11259 GCF_021605635.1 Stenotrophomonas sp. PA-6-5C | reverse complement strand
GGTTGAGGCCCATGAGCCACTGACTACGATGGACTTGCCCGTAAGGTCAGTCAACGCTGAATTGGCCGGAGGCGACACGCTTGTTCAGCGGTGGATGGGCGGGCTTGCTCCTGGGAGCGTACCGACCTCAACACGCGAGCTGCTATGCCACGTCTTCTTCATCCCAGCGCGGCTGCCCCCACGCAATGGCATGGAACCATTGGGCCGCTCTACCTCGGTCCAAGCTAGTGCCGCTTTCGGTAGTTGGTGCCAGGTCGGCCATAAACGCCTGCAGGACCTCGGCCGGCGAGGCACCGTGGCCTTCGCAGTACTCGGCGAAGTCAGGGGGCATGGGGATGGTGAGGGGGGTATAGCGGTCGCGCTCCATGCCTCATTCCTCGAACGTAGAGCTACCAGTGAGCATATCAGCGGCGATTGTCAATGGCTTGCGGATAGTGCCTATGCGGCGATGCGAATAGACAGCGACAGCCAGCCCCACAGTGCCGCTGCGCCGATCACCGCCGGAATCACCAGCTTCGCCTTCGACGCGAACAGCACCGCCAGCACGAGCGCAAACAGGATCACCGCCTCCAGTCCGGTCAGGCTGATCCTCATCAGCGCCAGGGTGGTGCCGGCGATCAGGCCGACCACGCCGGCGGTGAGCCCTTCCAAGAACAGGCGGATGCGCGGCTGGTGCACCACGCGCTCCAGCGCATCGTGGCCGACCAGGGTGAACGCGAAGGCCGGCAGGAAGATGCCGACGGTCATCGCGACCGCACCCCACGGTCCGCCGCCCAGGTAGCCGACGAAGGTCGAGAAGATGATCAGCGGCGCCGGCAGCAGGCCCGACAATGCCAGCCCTTCGAGGAACTGGGTGTTGCTCATCCACACGCCCTGCGTGACCGCGTCGCGCTGCAGGAACGGAATCACCGTATAGGCGCCACCGAAGGTCAGCAGGCCGGCTTTCAGGCCGGACCAGAACAGCGCCAGCATCGGCATGCCGTCGCGGCGCACAGCCTCGGCGTCGCCCGTGCTGCCGCTCAGAGCCGCGAAGCCGGCCAGCCCGCCCATGGCCACCGCGTAGCCGATCACGCCGGCCACGGCCAGCGCGGCCAATGCCCACGCCAGCCGTCGGAACTCTCGTTGCGCCAGCAGGTAGATCCCACCGGCGACGGTCAGGATGATTCCGAAGTGGATGCCGGCCAACTGCGCCGCCGTCGCGCCGATCGCAATACCCCACAGCCAGCGGTCGGTCACCACGTGTTCGCCGATGCGCACCACGGCACGCACGATCAGCGCGGCGACCGCGACCTGCACCGCCGCGAACACCGCCGCCACGCCCTCCGTCTGCAGCCCGTAGCGCACATAGGCCCACGACAGCGCGAACATCAGCACGAAGCCCGGCAACATGAAACCGAGTCCGGCGAGCACGCCGCCCCAGCGTCCGCGCGAGCGCATGCCGAAGTACACGCACAGTTCGTGCGCTTCGGGGCCGGGCAGCACTTGGTAGACCGCCAGCACGCGATTGAAGTGCGCACTGCTGATCCAGCGATCTTCGTCGACCAGTTCCTGCCGGATCATCGCAATTTGCGCGACCGGACCGCCCCAGGCCAGCGCGCCGAACCGGAGGAAGCGCAGGAACAGGCGCAGCCACGGCTCGCGCGGTACGGTGCAGCCGTCGGCATCGCCGTTGGCCAGCGGCACGTCGCTGATCGGTGTAGTCATGGGGCGTCCCTCCAAGGCTTTGGGTCGTCAGCAGGATCAGTGCGTCGTATGCGCTTTGACGGCCTCGCCGGCGGCGGCTTGGGCGTCCAATGCGCTGCGGAAGCCGCGCGCCAGTTCCACCGCCGGCCCCTTGCCCCAGAAGTGGGTGAAGTAGAAACCGGGTTGCTCGCCCATCATGTGGTTGTGCAGCGCGACCACGTGCAGCCCGGCTTCGCGCAGAGCACGCAGCACCGGCTGCACCTCGTCGGCGGTCATGATGAAGTCGCCATCGATCGCGGCCCGCGCATCGCTGCCGCTGAACGCAGCCCAGGTCGTCAGCCCCATCGAGGCGCCGACCCTCTGGCCGTGCATGCGCCCCTCGCGACCAATCGTGATCTTGACCACGCCATCGTTGACCGAGGCGGGATGGCCCACGATTTCGGCAAGCGCGTCGGCGTCGAACTCGCCGGGCACCGGCGTTTCGCCGCCGAAACCGGTCGCCGGTTGCGGCCGCGCCGCACGGACGGCGCGGATCGCATCCCAAACCTCCTTGACGCCGGCGGCCAGCGACTCGGCCTCGCCAGTGCCGCCGATATGCATGAAGTAGACCTTCGGCGAGTCGTAGAAGAAGTGGTTGTGCAGCGCGGTGACGTCCAACCCGTGCGCGAAAGCCGCGTCCATCGCGGCATCGACCTCATCCTGGAACACCACCGTGTCGCCCATGACCATCGCGCCGGTATCGGTCGCGGTGAACGCCGCCCAGGAGCCCAGGCCGGCCGCCGGCGGCAGCGGCATGCCGTCGACGGTGACCTCGACATCGTTGCGGCTCCAGCCGATCCGGACCACGCCATCGTCCGTAACGGTCGGTTTGGCACCGCTCGCCTCGGCGACGATTTGTGGATCTACACTCTCCGCAGCAATCGCAGGCGCCGCCCCCACGGCGCAGGCCAGCAGGGCGGCTACGGAAAGCACGGATCGGAATTGGCGGCAGTTCATCGAAGCTCTCCTATCGAGGGGCAAGTTGGCATCACTGGTGCGGGCACTCACGGCCCCGGTACGGCGTTTTCATTTGATCTGGTGCTCGACGTACCCGATCGGCCCGGCCGCCCATAGCCCGCGTATAGGCTGTCCAGCACGGTCGACATCGCCGTCAGCAGCGCGTCGTCGTCGGCAGCCTGCGCGCGGGCGCCGGTCAGGATCGCGGTGAACCCGGCCGCTTCAGGCACCGGGGTGCCGCCGACGTCCAGGTAGTGCACGAGCGCGCCAAGCCGGGCCAGGCCTTCGTCACCCTCCAGCGCGAAACTGGCGATCAGCACCTCGAACGTGACCCGTGGCCCCACATGGCTGAACCGTGCACCGTCGAAGTCGAACCCAAGTGCCGAGGCCGGGCAGCCCTTCGGCTGCTCCAGCCACAGAAAATGGGCATCGGGATCGATGAAACGGCGGATCAGCCAGGCCGAAGCGACCCGGTCGACCCACAACCGGCGCCGCGTAGCCCAGGTCCGGCCTTGGAACTCGGCGCGGTCGCACAGCGTCACATGGCCGAAGGCCGCGTGCGGCTCGTCGGGCGAGAAGCGCCGATTCGAGAGCGCTTCGGCATCGGCGAGCGCCTGCTCGGTTTGGAGCCGCGCCGCACCCGGGAAGTAATCGATGGCCGCCAGTGCGGCGGCCTCGCGCCGCACGGCCGCCAGCTGCCGCCGCGCTTCGATTTCGTTGACCTTGGCAAATTCAACCTTGAAGGCGTCGAGCTTCTGGAACAACGCGGCGTAATCCTCGCTGCGATCGAATAGGCGCTCCAGCTCGGCCTCTTGGGCGGGACCCGTGCTGTCAAAGCCGACGATCTGAGCGCTGCCGCCGATCGCCGCCACCACTTGCGCCTGCTCTTCGAACACGGCACTTGCTGTCTCGGAGCGCGGCAGCACGTAGACCCCGTCGCGCAAAGCGCCGGCGCCGCTGGCCTTGAGCGCGCGCCAGATGCGCATCCGTGCGGCCGGATTGGACCCGGGGGCGCTGCTCACCAGCATTAGCCAAGAATTCATGTAGAACACATAACACACACAATGTAAGAGCTACAACACACTCTCGCAGCACGCCGCGGCGGATGTTCGCTGTCGGCCCAGCCAGGAGAAGCCGCCATGAGGTCTCAATCAATCGCGTATGCGCTTTCGGCTCTTGCGCTCGCCATCTCATCGGCGCACGCAACTCCCCAGGAAGAGCTGCACCAGTCTGGGGACCGGTTGCCCGCTGCATGCGAGGAACTGGACCACCTCAGCGAAGAGGGGTTCACGCACCGCGAGGAAGTTGCGGCGAAGCAGCAGTGCAACGCGGTCGATATCCGCACCAAATTCGCGGAACTGGATCACGACGGCGATGGGCATCTGCTGCGGAGCGAACTGCCACTGGAGCACGAATTGACTACGCGCTTTGACCAGATCGATTTCGATGGCGACGGCCGCCTCTCCTTGGCAGAAGTTGCCGAACACGATGCGGAAACGAATCCGATCGAATGACGCATCCTGCCCGGGCTGCTGGGCACACCATGAACGGAGTCGCCTTGGGTCTGGCAACACGCGCCGCGAGCCTTGCAGCAGTGCTAGGCCCATGCGGTCATCTCTTTCGGTCCCGCTCGTTGGCTTTTCTACCCCCGCTCCTGCCGACCTCTGCGACCTGCCCCGGAACGGCGACCGCCCCAGCCCTGTTTCCGCTCGGCCCGGGCGCGCAATAGCGCTTCGGCGCGTAGAAGCATGGGCCAGATCATCGCTGGGTGCTGCAAATAATGGCGGTTCACGATCTCATAGTGTCGTCGTACGGGTAGCGGAAACACACTGGGATCCTGAAGCAAGTTGAGAAACCTGGCCGTGACAGTGCCATCGGCGAGAGTGCGCTGACGGTCGGACAACACTTGCCATACCGCTGGCCGCCGCTCGGACAACCAGTCGCTCACCTGCGTGGCAGGGATCAGGAAGGGCGCCTGGAATCCACTTTCATGAAATTCGGTGACCTCACTGGTCAGAAGACGGTTAGCGATCGTATCGAACAACACCCGTTCCCGAGCGCCAGCTCGGTATCGGGCGGCCGGGGAGCAGTGGACGGTTTCAATCGAACGATCTGGCAACACTTCCAGTTGCCCAGAACTGGTATGGATTGCACACAGATTCCGCCTCGGCAGCGGCTGTCGCCAGCAGAAGGTGCAGAACCGGAACGGGTCAATGTACGGATGCCCCGCAATGCGTCGCCAGCGCTCCGTGGGCACTTTCAGGTACCCGCACACGTGAAAAAAGTAGGTCACTTCGACGGAGGTCGGAAACTGGAACTCGCGTGGAGGCACCTTTGTTTGACCGTGAATCAGCTTGACCGCGGCCATCACATCGACCAATGGATGTTCGGATGATCCGCAACAGAACCCCAGGTCGGCGTAGATGAAGAAGAGGCCATCCCAAGAGGCAGCTTTGCGCTTGTAAAAGATTCCGTGGTGGGCCTCGGCGACCAAAGGGACCAGGTGCGCCTTGACCAACCCCATCGCGACGGCCGGAGTCACGGCCCGCCCTTCCATCGCTCCTTTGATGGCGCGAAGCGCACGGGCCACGTCGGGCCCGAAGCGGGCGTCAATCTACATACCGCCAGTCGATTGGACACCGTCGCCAAATGAACTGGACGGCGTCGCCAAATGAACTGGACGGCGTCGCCAAATGAACTGCACGGCGTTGCCAATTGAATTCGACACCGTCGCCAGCTGATTGGACGCCGCCAGAGAGCATGACCGGGCTGAGCGACGTGGCGATCGATTTCCAGCCCCATGAGAGAATCGCCGGCGTGATCACGCGGGTATCAAGCAAATGTCAGCACCAGACGAACCAAATGAGGCGGTGTTGGTGAGCTTCACCGTCAATGAGAAGCAGAGGCTTGAATGTTTAGCAATGGGCTTCGGCCAGACGCTTAGCGAGTACATTCGCGAACGCGTTCTCGCAGAGTCTGGGTGCGAAGAGCAAGTGCTCCGATTCCTGGCCGATTAGTTGACCGCAACAGGGCGAGAAGCCAGGGAATCGCTTGCACGCATGCACTCCGAAGAAGGCGCTTACACGCGCATCGAAACGGCGCAAGAGGACAGGGATAGGATCGTCAAGGAAGTGCGCGATTCGCTTTCAGCCGAAGAACTAGAAGCGTAGCGCGGTTCCTGGGGTTTGAGGCGCAACAGAACGGAGAACCGGCATAAGCCCAAGACGTTTATGCCGTCTTGCGCAGGTTTAGCCGTCCCAATAGACCTTGCAACTGATGTCGCAGGCTTCCTAGCTAGAGCGCTCTAAGTCGAGTCATGTTCCCCGCTTGGGCGCTGCGCGGATCACGCCCCTTTGGTGCTGGCTTCGAAACTGGCGCAACAGCAGTGCCCCGATCCGGCAGTGCGCTTTCAGCGGATGCTTAAGACTGCCCCTGGTGTCAATTCGAGAGGGATCGGCGAAGCCGCAGAGTGCACTGTCTCGAATGTAATGTAGATGAGTTAGCGAGAACCCGCATAACGAACAAGCCGCGCCAGCGCGTAATCGCCTAACGACTAAGCCGTTGACGACGACGCGAAACCGCGCGTACCACCTGACGTTCGACGCGTTGCGCGCCGCCGCCGATCGCGGTGTAGAGATCGTGCCGGCGCTCTTCGATTATCAACGGTCGCATACCACGCACCCGTACTTCAAACTGGCAGGCCTTGTCGACTCCGCCTCGAGGACCGTTTTCATCACGAAGACGGACGATGACGCTGTCGACCACGCCCTGGAAGCGATCGAGTGCATATCTCAGACGCAGGACAACGAACTCACGCAGACTCGAAGTGAGACGAAAACCCTTGGGACGGATGAGAAGTTGCATGACGATTTCCTGTGCGGGTGTGGCCAATGTTGTAACTCGCTCGTGATCTGTAAGAGAATTCGAATATGCAGACCTCCGCCTTCGGGGAATTCGAAGATGCCGCGCAGCCTCAACTACAAGCACCTGCATTACTTCTGGGCGGTCGCCCGTTGGGGCGGAATCACCCGCGCCGCCGAACGCCTGCACCTGACGCCGCAGACGTTGAGCGGGCAGATCAAACAGCTAGAAGAGAGTATCGGCGTGGCGCTGTTCGCCGCGGCCGGCAAACGGCTGGAACTGACCGAGGCCGGGCGACTGGCGTACTCGTACGCCGACGAGATGTTCTCGCTCGGCGCCGAACTGGGCGATGCGCTCAACAGCCTGCCGGAAGGTCGCACCCAAACTTTCCGCGTCGGCATCGAGGATGCCGTGCCCAAATCCTTGGCCCAGCGCCTGCTGGCGCCGGCGCTGGCGCTGTCCGAGCCGGTGCGGCTGGTGTGCAGAGAGGGGGCGCTGGAGTCGCTATTGGGGGAGCTCGCGCTGCACCGGCTCGACTTCGTGCTGTCGCTGCGTCCGGTGCCGCATGGGCTGAACGTGCGTAGCTACAATCACCGGCTCGGGGAGAGCGCGATCGGGCTGTACCGGGCGCAGAACGAGCCGGGCCCGACCATCGCGTTTCCGCAGGGCCTGCATGGCGAGCCGCTGCTGTTGCCCGGCCGCGATTCGCCCATGCGCGCCGCGCTCCTGGTGTGGTGCGAGACGCATCGGGTGGTGCCGCATATAGTCGGAGAGTTCGACGACAACGCGCTGATGAAAGCCTTCGGTGGCGCAGGCGCCGGCATCTTTCCCGCCCCGCTCGCCGCCCGTGAGGAAATTCGCCGCGCCTACGGTGGCGAGTTGCTGGGCGTGGCCGAGGGTGTGGCCGAGGAATACTACGCGATCTCCAACGAACGCCGCGTCAGCCACCCCGCGGTGCGCACCATCATCGAGGCCGCCCCCGCCACATTGGCTAACCCGCTGGCCCAACCTTCGAAAAAAACGAAGACCCGGCACTGATCTTCCGCATCGCGCGGGTCCGCGCCATAGCCTAGGCTTGGCGGGCAGACGGGGCCCTCTGGCAGCACTGCGCTGCGATGTCGTCGCCACCACCACCGCCCTCGGAGGGGCCCAACCATGGACGCGATCGTCGCGCTGCTCTTCAACGAATTCCTCGGCAAGGATGTCTGGCTGTGGCTGCTGTTCCTCGGCATCGTCGTCGCGCTGCTGGTGTTCGACCTGACCGTGCTCAACAAGAAGGACCACGAGATCGGGGTGAAGGAAAGCCTCTGGCTGTCGGCCGGCTACATTCTCATCGCGTTGATCTTCGGCGCATGGGTGTGGTGGTACATGGGCCCGACCAGCGGCGTGCAGTACTACACCGGCTTCCTGATCGAAAAATCGCTTGCGCTGGACAACGTGTTCGTCATCGCGCTGATCTTCAGCTACTTCGCGATCCCGCGCATGTACCAGCACCGCGTGCTGTTCTGGGGCATTCTCGGCGTGATCGTGCTGCGCGCGATCATGATCGGCTTCGGCGCGGCACTGGTCGGCCAGTTCAGCTGGGTGCTGTACCTGTTCGGCGCGTTCCTGATCCTGACCGGGATCAAGATGCTCTGGATGGTGGATCACGTCCCTGACATCGGCAACAACCCGCTGCTCAAATGGATGCGCCGCCACCTGCGCGTTACCCAGGAGATCCACGGCAACCAGTTCTGGGTGAAGCAGCCGGCCAGCGACGCGCCCGGCGCGAAGGCCGTGTGGTGGGCGACGCCGCTGTTCTTCGCGCTGGTGCTTGTGGAGTTTGCCGACTTGATCTTCGCGGTGGATTCGGTGCCGGCGATCTTCGCCATCACCACAGACCCGTTCATCGTCTACACCTCCAACATCTTCGCCATCCTCGGCCTGCGTGCGCTGTACTTCGCGCTGGCGGCGGTGATCCATCGCTTCAAGTACCTCAAGTACGCGCTGGCGCTGGTGCTGGTGTTCATTGGCGGCAAGATTTTCTACAACCAGATCGTGGGCAAGATGGATCCCTGGATCTCGCTGTCGGTCACCTTCGGCCTGTTGGCGATTGGCGTGCTCTATTCCCTGTACAAGACCCGCGATCACCGGCTTGCGACCCCGGCTTCGGGTTGAGGCGGACTTGTCCGACGTGCCGGCATCGCTGCCGTCGCGCTTCGATGCCGAGGCCGCCGTGCCGCCGGTGGTCGCCGGCGATCACCTGTTCCGCTGGCTGGTGGATGGCCGCGGTGCCTACGCGGCGATGCTGGAGCGGATCGCATCGGCGCGCGGCGAACTCGCGCTTGAGTTCTACATCTGCAAGCCGGGCCAGGTTGCCGCGCGCTTCCGCCGTGCGCTGATCGATGCCTGTCGTCGCGGCGTGCGCGTGCGGCTGATGCTCGACGCCTTCGGATCGGACCAGATGGCCCACGGCTATTGGCGCGGGTTCGAGGCGGCCGGCGGCCAGTTGCGCTGGTTCAATCCGCTGGGCCTGTTGCGGCTGAGCTTTCGCAACCATCGCAAGCTGCTGCTTGCTGACGGGGTTGCCATCGTCGGTGGGCTGAACATCGCCGATGAGTACGATGGCGACGGCATCCACAACGGTTGGCGGGACCTGGCGCTCGAGGTGGACGGGCCGCTGGTCGAGGCGCTGTACGCGAGCTTCGAGCGCCACTGGACGCTCGCCCCTTTCGCGCCCGGTGCGTTGCGCGCCTTCGCACGGAGCCGGCCCGTCGCCGGCGCTGCCGCCGGGCAGCCCGCAGTGTTGCTGTCGGGCCCCGGCTGCCGAAGCGCCGAACTGCGCCGCGTCATGCACCGCGACCTGGGGGCCGCGACGCGGGTCGACGCGCACGCGGCTTATTTCCTGCCCTCCGGTCGCATCCGCAGGCTGCTGGCCGCCGTCGCCCGTCGCGGCAGTGTGCGCGTACTGGTGCCGGCCAGCGGCGACGTGCCGCTGGCGCAGCTGGCCACCCGCCACGCCATCCGCCGGATGGCCGGTAGCGGTGTCGGCTTCTTCGAGTACGTCCCGCAGATGCTGCACAGCAAGCTGATCGTGATCGACGACATCGTCTACATCGGTTCGGCCAATCTCGATGCGCGCAGCCGTCTGATCAATTTCGAAGTGATGCTGCGGCTTCCCGTCCCTGCACTGGCCATGCAGGCACGCGCCCTCATCGGGCGCGACCTGGACCACGCACGCCCCAGCGCGTCGCCGGCGACACACGGCTGGACACGGTTGCGCGAACGCATGGCGTACCTGCTGCTGTCACGGGTGGATCCGTATCTGGCCAGGCGCAAGCTGCGCATGCTGCAGTAGTGGACCTGTTTGGTGCGCGCCTGTGGAGGGACCCGCGCTGCAGGCAGGTCCGCCACACGGCGGGCGTCCTGTCGAGCGCCGCGCTTCGACCGTTGTTCAGTGCTCGACGATCCGCACCTCGCTGGCGGCATCGCCCTTGGCGGTGACGGTCAACGTCAGGCCTTGCTCCCCTTTCCGGTACTCCACCGTGGCGCCCGATGGCGAAGAAGCGGTGACGCGCTCGGTGTAACCGCCCGCCAACAGCGGTTGGCGATAGAAGGCCAGCACCTCGGCGAACGGCGCCGGCCCGGCATACGTGACGTCGCGGGCGCCGTCGGCCAACGCATAACCCGTGCGTGTGAGCGCGGGATGGCGAGGCACGCCGACCGGATCTTCCCCGACGACGTCGCCAGCAAGGATCGCCGCTGCGCCCCCGATTCCGGCGACCGCCGCCACCCCCGGAATTGCGACCTCCAGCCGCTTTGATGTCTCCGGGGCGACAGCGGCGAGCGCTGCCCGGCCGCGGTCGAACGTGTCGCGAAGTTCGGGCGCGACTGTATCGAGCCGCTTCGATGTTTCCGGCGCGACAGCGGCGAGCGCCGCGCGACCGCGGTCGAGCGTGTCGCGAAGTTCAGGCGCGACTGTATCAATCCGCTGCTGCGCATCCGGTAGCAGCACGGCGGCAGCTTGGCTGCTTCGATCGATCCAGGCATTACCGGTGCTCCATGCGTGCGACAGCAGCGCGATAGCTGCCCAAACCGTCAGCGCGAACAGCAACAGCATCGTCACGCCAAGCATCAGCCAAGTTCGGCGCGGAATACGCGCGAGCCTGGCCGTAATCGTGCCGCCGAATCCGGCGAGGGCAGGGGTTTTCACAGTCGGTCTCCGGCGCAGAATGCGCTGCATACCATCTTCCGCTGCTGCGGGCCGAATAACAGTCGAATGTACCGAGGTTGGCTTCGGGTTTTTGGAAGATCGTTAACTGAAGTGTGTGGTGATTGTCATGCCAAAAGTGCACCACGAGCTCGGTTGCATACTGCCCAGCGCGGCTCTGCCCAGGACCACCGCCAGCAACCAGCGGAGTATGTTCTGAAGGTTTGCATTGTTCCCCCTGTTCAGCACCCGCAGACGACCCGTGCAGCTGATTGGCCTGTGGGTGCTGCCCCGCACCTGGACGCTGCTGCGCGAGGCCGGGCAGGTGCTGATGCAGGGTGTGCCGAAAGGTGTGGACCTCGATGCCGTTCGTCATGCGCTGAGGAGCAATCCGGGATCGCCGAGGCCCACGACCTTCACGTCTGGACGCTGGCTTCACGCCAACCGGTGAGGACCGCGCACCTGGTGCTGGCCGATCCTCCCTTGGACGCAGACAACGTGCGCAGCAAAGCGACGCAGATGCGGGAGAA
>NZ_WKEE01000091.1:0-11569 GCF_021605635.1 Stenotrophomonas sp. PA-6-5C | reverse complement strand
GTGGAGGCCACCGCATCCAGCTGGCCCTTGTTCACCGCATCGGTGGCTTGGGTACCGGCGGCCACGTTGGTCACCTGGCGGTTGATGGCGCTGTGGCTGACCCCGGCAGCATCGACCCACTCCTGCGCCGCACCCACCGATACCGCATTGGCACGGTCGGCCAGCGAGCCTGCACCGAGCGCCACGCTGTTGTCGGCGTCCTTGGTGGTCCAGGTATTGCTGCCCAGCACGGTGGCATTGGTGGCCTGCGCATAGCTGTTGTAGCCGACCACGGTGGCACCGTCCTCGGTGGCCCACGCCTCGCTGCCGATCGCGGTGGTGTACTGGCCCGTGCCGAGGCTGTTGGCGTCCTGTCCGGCCAGCGCGTTGAAGCCGACCGCCACGCCATTGAGCCCGGTGGTGGCATTGTTGCCCAGGGCGGTACCGAACTGGCCGGCGCGCGCCTGCACGCCGAAGCCAGCGCCAGCGATCTGCGCGACGGTGCCCTGGCCCACGGCCGTGGACACTTCGGCGGCCTGCGCGCCGCTGCCCAGCGCGGTGCCGAAGAAGGCGGACGTGGCGCCGGCGCCGTAGGCGGTGGACTGCCAGCCGTTGGCCGACGCGAAGTTGCCGACGGCGGTGGCTTCGCGACCATCAGCGGTTGCGCCATAACCGACGGCGGTTGCGGCCAGGCCGTTGGCCTGGGCGATGCCGCCGACGGCGACCGCACCGATGCCCTGCGCCTGCGACTGCGCACCGAGGGCCACACTGGCCGGGCCTGCGCTGCTGCTTTCCACGCCGATGGAAATCGCGCCACCGGCCGTGCTGCTGGCGCCGCTGCCGATCGCCACACCGTCTTCACCACTGGCCAGCGCATTGAAGCCGACGGCGGTGGCGTTGGCCGCGACCGCGGTGGCACCGCTGCCGAGCGCACTGGCGCCGTTGCCGATCGCATTGGCCGCTTCACCCGCGGCCAGCGCGTTGTCGCCTTCGACGTACGCCCCGGCATCGCTGTCGGCACTGCCGCTGGCCTGGAAGTGCTTGCTGGTCTTGTCGGCGACACTGGCCACTGCATCCAGCTGGCCCTTGTTCACCGCATCGGTGGTCTCGGTACCAGCGGCAACGTGGGCGACCTGACGTTCGTTGCCTGCGCTGCCGACGGCCACCGTGTTGGCACGGTCCGCCTTCGAGCCTGCGCCGAGGGCGACGCTGTTGGCAGCGCTGGCCGTAGCGCTGGCACCCAGCGCGGTGCTGTCAGCCGCATCGGCCCACGCATTCCAGCCAATTGCGGTGGCGTAATCGTCGGTGGCCCAGGCCCCGGCACCGAAGGCCGCTGCACCGGTACCGCTGGCACGCGACGGAATCAGACCGAAGAAGGTGCTGCCACCGATGGCGACACTCTCTGCGCCACTGGCTTCGCTGGATTGACCGACGGCGACCGCGCCGCTGCCTGCTGCTGCCGCTCCGAAACCGACAGCCGTGGTGTTGGCACCGGTCGCCGCAGAGCCGTAGCCCAGTGCGGTACCGAGGCGGCCGCTGGCTTCGCTGTAGCCACCGATGGCGGTGGTGCCATCGGCCGAGGCCGCGCTGCGGAAACCACTGGCCAGCGATTGCGCACCGCTGGCGACAGCCTCCGCACCGTTGGCCGTGCCGTAGACGCCGCTGGCCTGTGCAGCGGTGCCGGTGGCGGTAGCGCTGATGCCACTGGCCACCGCACCGCTGCCGAGGGCCGCGCTGTCTTCACCGGTCGCCTGCGCATTGTTGCCCACTGCGGCCGCATTGCCGCCGCTGGCCAGGCTGTTGAAGCCTACCGCCGTGGCGTTCGCTGCTACCGCCGTTGCGCCACTGCCCAGTGCGGTGGCGCCGGTGCCGATCGCATTGGCCGCTTCACCGGCAGCCAGTGCATTGTCGCCTTCCACGTAGGCACCGGCATCGCTGTCGGCGCCGCCGCTGGCCTGGAAGTACTTGCTGGTATTGTCCGCCGTGGCAGCGACGGCATCGAGCTGGTTCTTGTTGACCGCATCGGTGCCTTCGGTGCCCGCGGCGACGTGGGTCACCTGGCGTTCGCTGCCGGCACTGCCGACGGCCACCGTGTTGTCACGGTCGGCCTTCGAACCTGCGCCCAGAGCCACGCTGTTGGCGCCGTTGGCGGTAGCGCTGGCACCCAGCGCGGTCGACTCGGCGCCATGGGCCCACGAGTTCCAGCCGATGGCGGTGGCGTAGTCGTCGGTGGCCCAGGCACCGGCGCCGAACGCCGCAGCGCCGTAACCACTGGCACGCGACGGCACCAGGCCGAAGAAGGTGCTGCCACCGATGGCCACGCTCTCATCGCCGCTGGCCTCGCTGGAATCACCCATGGCCACCGAGCTGGCGCCCGACGCCGCAGCGAACACACCGGCAGCGGTGCTGTTGGCACCACTGGCGACGGTGCCATAACCCAGCGCAGAGCCAAGTCGACCGCTGGCTTCGCTGTAGCCGCCCACTGCGGTGGTGCCGTCTGCAGAGGCTGCCGAACGGAAACCACTGGCCAGCGACTGCGCACCGCTGGCGACCGCCTCGGCACCGTTGGCGGTGCTGTACACCGCCGTCGCCTGCGCGCCTGCACCGGTCGCGGTGGTGCTGGTTTCGCTGGCCACCGCACCATTGCCGAGCGCCGCGCTGTCTTCACCGGTGGCCTGTGCGTTGTTGCCCACTGCGGCCGCATTGCCGCCGCTGGCCAGGCTGTTGAAGCCCACCGCCGTGGCGTTCGCTGCTACCGCCGTTGCGCCACTGCCCAGTGCGGTGGCGCCGGTGCCGATCGCATTGGCCGCTTCACCGGCGGCCAGCGCGCTGTCGCCTTCCACGTAGGCACCAGCATCGCTGTCGGCGCTGCCACTGGCCTGGAAGTACTTGCTGGTCTTGGCCCCTTCGGCGGCCACCGCGTCCAGCTGGTCCTTGTTCACCGCGTCGGTACCCTGGGTACCCGCTGCCACGTTGGTGATCTGGCGGGTGTTGCCGCCGCCACCGACCGACACGCTGTTGTCGCGGTCGGCAATCGAATCGGCACCCAGCGCCACGCTGTTGGCACCGCGCGATTCCGCCGCATTGCCCAGCGCGGTGCTGTTGATGCCCGGCGCATAGGCGCCGCCACCGACCGCGGTGGAATAGTCGCCGGATGCTTCGGTCGCCAGCAGGCCGAACAACGAACCACCGACGGCCACGGCATTGGTGCCGGTAGCCAGGCTGCCCTGGCCGGTGGCGGTGCTGTAGGCACCAGACGCTTCGGAATCGCCGCCGAGCGCGACGCTGTTGGAGCCGGAGGCGTTGGCGAAGTTGCCAAAGGCAGTGGCGTTGAATGCCGATGCGTTGGCGTAGCCACCGATGGCCGTGCTGTAGCCGCCGGTCGCTTCGGCGCCGATGCCGAACGCCGCCGACGCGGTGCCGCTGGCCACGCTTTCACTGCCGACCGCCGTGGCGGCCTCACCGCTGGCGTTGCTGAAGTAGCCCACCGCCACGGCTTCCTCGCCGCTGGCCTCGGACAACACGCCGGTGGCGGTGCTGCCGGCGCCGCTGGCCACCGAGGCCGCACCGAAGGCCGCACTCTGCTCGCCACTGGCTTCGCTCTCGGCACCGTGCGCGGTGGCGTATTCGCCGGTCGCCTGTGCATTGGCACCGATGGCGCTGGCATTGGCTGCAGTGGCCAGCGCATTGAAGCCGATGGCCTGTGCATTGCTGGCCAGTGCATTGGCACCACTGCCCAGCGCGGTTGCGCCGTTGCCGATGGCGTTGGCCGACTCACCGGCGGCCAGCGCGTTGTCACCTTCCACGTAGGCGCCAGCGTCGCTGTCGGCGCTGCCACTGGCCTGGAAGTACTTGCTGGTGGTCGCCGCACTGGCTGCAACCGCATCGAGCTGCGACTTGTTCACCGCATCGGTAGCCTGGGTACCGGCCGCCACACTGGTGATCTGCCGCTCGTTGCCGGCGCTGCCCACCGACACGCTGCGGTCGCGGCTGGCCACCGAACCGGCACCCAGCGCAACCGCGTTGTTGCCACTGGCCGTACTGCCCGCGCCCAGGGCGATCGCGCTTTCACCGCCGGCCACCGTGTTGGTGCCGATGGCGATGCTGTTGATGCTGTTGCCCAGCGCCTGGAAGCCCAGCGCAACACTGTTGTCGCCGTAGCTGAAGGCGCCGCGGCCGACAGCGGTGGAACTGATGCCGTTGGCCCAGCTGTTGTAGCCGATGGAGGTGGCACCGTTGGCGCTGGCCCATGCCGCCGGACCGAACGCCGAAGCATTGCGGCCGGTGGCCCACGCACCGGCGCCGAAAGCGGTGGCGCCCTCCTCGCTGGCGGTGCTGTAACCACCTACGGCGGTGCTGTCGTCCGACTTGGCAAAGGCGCTGTCACCGATGGCGACGGCATAGCTGCCGGTAGCGCGCGACTTGCCGCCTGCCGCGAAGCTGTTGTCGCCGGTGGCCTGTGCCGCATTGCCGAAGGCGCTGCTGCTGGCACCGGTCGCCTGCGCGGCATTGCCGACGGCGGTGGACCCGGCCGACGCGGTGGTGCCGATCTGCACCGGATTGCCCTGGTCATCCAACAGGGGCTGGTTGTATTCGTCGTAGGCTTGGCCGAGGCCGCCCACGGCCACTGCACCGTCGCCGTCGGCGAAGGTATTGCGACCCAGCGCCACGCTGTCGGAGCCGATGGCCGCAGCGCCTGCACCCTGTGCCAGCGCGCCGGCACCGATGGCGTTGCTGGCCGAACCCGCCGCTACCGCACCCTCACCCTCTGCATAGGCACCGACATCGCTACCGCTTTCCGGCTGCGCCTGGAAGAAGCGCGCGGTGGTGTCGGCGGTACTGGCCACGGCGTCCAGCTGCGCCTTGTTCACTGCATCGGTGGCTTCGCTGCCGGCTGCCACGCTGGTGATCTGCCGCTCGTTGCCGGCACTGCCCACGGCCACGCTGTTGGCGCGCACCGCTTCGGAATTCGCACCCAGTGCAACGCTGTTGGCACCGCGCGCGGTGGCGTAGTAGCCGACGGCGGTGCTCTGCGCGCCACTGGCCCAGGTCTGCGCACCCAGTGCGCTGGCGTTCTCGCCCGGTGCGTAGGCGAAGTAGCCCACGGCGACCGACTCGGCACCGGAGGCCTCGGTCAGGCTGCCGTTGGCCACGGCATGGTCACCGCTGGCAACCGCACCGGCACCGACGGCCGTGGCCGCTTCACCACTGGCCTGGGTCTGCACGAAGAAGCCCAGGCCCGGGATCAGATCGGCCGGACCACCAATGGCCACGCTGCTGGTGCCGGTGGCGTTGCTCTGCGTACCGACGGCCGTGGAGTAATCGCCGATGGCATTGGAGACCGCGCCGAACGCCGACGACTGCGCACCTGCCGCGTAGGCACCCACGCCGTACGCCGAGGCGGCGAAACCGCCGGCATCGGCGCTGGCACCGACAGCGGTACCGCCGACCCCGGCACTGGTGGCACCGGTCTCTACCGGCACGCCACCACTGGTGATCAGCGGATTGCCATCGGCATCCACCGCAGCACCGCCGACGGCGACGCTGCCCGGACCGACTGCCTGCGCGTTGTTGCCGAAGGCCGCACTGTTCTGGCCCGAGGCCAGCGCGTTGTTGCCGACCGCAGTGGCGTTCTGCGCGACGGCGGTGGCACCTGCACCGACGGCGGTCGTGCCGTTGCCGATCGCATTGGCGGCTTCGCCAGCGGCGAGCGCGTCATCTCCCTCGGCCAATGCACCGGCATCGCTGTTGCTGCTGCCGGTGGCCTGGAAGCGCTTGGCGGTGGTATCGGCTACCGCTGCCACGTCCTTCAACTGGCCGACGTTGACCGCATCGGTATCTTCGGTACCAGCGGCAACACTGGTGATCTGCCGGGTCAGGCCGTAATCGACCGCACCTACCGAAACGGTATCCACGCGATCAGCCAGCGAGCCGGCGCCCAGCGCCACGCTGCCGGTGGCCACGGCGGCCGAATTGGAGCCCAGTGCGGTGCTGTACTCACCCACCGCCGTGCTGAACGCACCGACGGCAATCGACGCTTCGTTGGCAGCAGTCGCACCGCGGCCCAGCGAGGTGCTGCCCGGGCCCATCGCCACCGCGCCTGCACCGACCGCAGTTGCGCCATCAGCGCTGGCTTCGGACAGCGCACCCAGTGCGGTGGCTGCGCCGTTCTCGCTGGCGGCGACGGCATGGGCACCGACGGCGGTATCACCAAGGCCGAATGCGGCCGCGCTCTGCCCGACCACCACGCTGGCATCACCGAAGGCGAGCGCGTTCTGGCCGAAGGCACTGGCCCCGACGCCCGCAGCAATCGCCTGGGTGCCGACCGCAGTGGTGGCGTTGGCCAGCGACTGGCTGCCACTGCCGACCGCGATGGCGCCCTCGCCTTCGATCTTCGCCGCGTCGCTGTTGTCACCGGCGCCATCGGCCTTGAAATAACGGCTGCCCTCGGCCGCCGCCTGCGCAAGCGCAGCCTGCGTGGCGCGCGCCTGTGCATCCAGCTGCGCCTTGTTCACCGCATCGGTGGCGGCGGTACCGGCGGCGACGTTGGTCACCTGCCGTTCCTTGCCGGCATCACCGACAGAGACGGTGTTGGCGCGCGCTGCCTTGGAACCGGCGCCCAGCGCCACGCTGTTGGCACCGGTGGCACTGGTACCGGCACCGATCGCCACCGCGTTGCTGCCCTTGGCGCTGGCAGTGCCATCGACCGCGCACTTGTCCACCACTTTGCTGTTGAGCACCACGCAGTTCGCGCTGCCGCCAATCTCGACCGACTGCGCCGAAGCGATGCCGGTCATTCCCAGTCCCATTGCCAAGGCCAACGCTGCGGCCAGTCGTGCCGGCGCGGCATCCGTCGCACTGCGGCGCTGGTCGACGACCCCGCCTGATGAGCTGGAAGAGGCCAGTTCCGAGGCCACCACCAACTGACCCAATGCTTTGTTCCAGACCTTGCGATAAATCCGATTCATCGGTACGGCTCCTGATTGGACTGGTTTTGGGCAAAGCAACGCCACCGCCGAACCTTCGTGGTTCAACGTCCCCTGGGGGCGTTATTCGCGTGATTTACTGCGGGGTATTGCCGAACGGCGCGCAGGGACAGAAAACCGAGCGCATGCGCCGTGCGGTTACTGCGGGATGAACAGATTTGAAACGGGGGTCAAGTGTTAACGGCATCTTTGCGAATCGTCAAGAGTTTGACGCAGCAAAAGCCATTGCCGTGAAGCAGTTCACTGTTTCACTTGTTTATGTACGTATTTTGTTAGGCATGCGTGAGGAAATCCTCACATATGAAAACGTATGTAACTGATGGTCAGCACAGGATTTTCCGTATTCAAAAAGAAAAACCCGCCGGTTTCCCGGCGGGTTTCCATACGCGATGGCATCGTCAGCTGCGCAACGCGTGTGCGATCAGCCGCACCACACCCGCGCGTTGCGGAACATGCGCATCCACGGTGAATCGCCCTGCCACTCGGCCGGGGCCCAGCTCAGGTTGAGCGCGCGCGGGGTGCGCTCCGGATGCGGCATCATGATGGTCACCCGGCCGTCGGTGCTGGTCAGGCCGGTGATGCCATCGGGCGAGCCGTTCGGATTCAGCGGGTACTGGCTGGCGACGTTGCCGTTGCCATCGATGTAGCGCAACGCGACGCGGGCCGTGGCCTGGTCGACGGCGTTGTCGAACACCGCCTGGCCTTCGCCATGCGCCACCGCCACCGGCAGCCGCGAACCGGCCATGCCCCGCAGCAGGATCGACGGCGACTCCACCACTTCCAGCAGCGCAGTGCGGGCTTCGAACTGCTCGCTGGCGTTGCGGCGGAACTGCGGCCAGTGTTCGGCGCCGGGGATGATGTCCTTCAGCTGGCTCATCATCTGGCAGCCGTTGCACACGCCCAGGGCGAAGCTGTCCTCGCGCGCGAAGAACGCGGCGAAGGCATCGCGCAGCGCAGTGCGCTCGAGGATCGAGGTCGCCCAGCCGCGGCCGGCACCCAGCACGTCGCCGTAGCTGAAGCCGCCGCAGGCGACCAGGCCGGTGAAGTCCTGCAGCGCCACGCGGCCTTCGATGAGGTCGCTCATGTGCACGTCGAATGCGCGGAAGCCGGCACGTTCGAAGGCGTTGGCCATCTCGATCTGGCCGTTGACGCCCTGTTCGCGCAGGATCGCAACGCGCGGACGCGCCCCGGTCTGCACGAACGGCGCTGCCACATCCTCGGCCAGATCGAAGCTCAACTTCGGCTTCAGGCCCGGCGCGGTGAAGGCGCGGGCGATCTCGCGCTCCGCATCGGCGTTGGCCGGATTGTCGCGGCGCTTCTGCATGGCGTGGGTCACCGACCACCAGGCATCAAACAACGCTTCCCAGCGCCATTCGGCCAGCGAGTCACCGCCCAGCGACACCCGCACCACCGGCGCGGTGGTCGGCTTGGCGATGCGCTGCGCGCACTCGGTCAGCGCATGGCGCTCGACCAGGTCAGCGAACGCGGCGCGGTCCTCGCGGGCGATCTGCACGACGGCGCCCAGCTCTTCATTGAACAGGCTGCGGAACGGATCATCGCCCCAGGCGTCGAGGGTGATGTCCAGGCCCAGGCGCGAGGTGAAGGCCATTTCGCACAGCGCGGCGAACGCACCACCGTCGCTGCGGTCGTGGTACGCGCGCAGCAGGCCGGCCTGGCGTGCATCGCGGATCAGCTCGAAGAAGCCACGCAGGCGTTGCGGGTCGTCCAGGTCCGGGGCGGCACCGGCGAACGCCGGCAGGTCGCCATGGTCGGCGTGCACCTGGGCCAGGATCGAACCGCCCAGGCGCTGCTTGCCGGCACCGAGACCGATCAACCACAGCTCGCTGTCGATATCGCGGTCCAGCAGCGGGGTCAGCTGCTGGCGTGCATCAGCCACCGGCGCGAACGCGGTGATCACCAGCGACACCGGCGACACGCTCTTGTGCGCCTCGCCCTGGTCGTGCCACTGCGCCTGCATCGACAGCGAGTCCTTGCCCACCGGGATGCTGATGTCCAGCTGCGGGCACAGTTCCATGCCCACCGCCTTCACCGCGTCGTACAGCAGCGCGTCTTCGCCCGGGTGGCCGGCAGCGGCCATCCAGTTCGCCGACAGCTTGATTTCATCCAGCGCATCGACCGGGGCCGCGCACAGGTTGGTCAGTGCTTCGCCCACGGCCATGCGGGCCGAGGCAGCCGCGTCCAGCAGCGCCAGCGGCGTGCGTTCGCCCAGTGCCATCGCCTCGCCGGCCACGCCGTCGAAATCGGCCAAGGTGATCGCCACGTCGGCCACCGGCAGCTGCCACGGGCCAACCATCTGCTCGCGCGCGGTCAGGCCGCCCACGCTGCGGTCGCCGATGGTGACCAGGAAGTTCTTGGAGGCCACCGTCGGGTGCGCGAGCACGCGCAGACCGGCTTCCTGCAGATCCAGGCCAGCGGTCTTCAGCGCCGGCCAGCGCGGCGCCGGCGGGTGCGCGGTATCACGGTGCATCTTCGGCGGCTTGCCGAACAGCACGTCCATCGGCAGGTCGATCGGCGCGTCGGCCGGAATGTTGCCCGGCACGGCGCCATAGGCCACCACCAGGTGTTCGGCTGCGGTGGCGACACCGACCGCAGCGAACGGGCAGCGCTCACGTGCGCACAGCGCGGCGAATTCGGCCAGGCGCTCCTGCGCCACACCGAGCACGTAGCGCTCCTGCGACTCGTTGCACCACAGCTGCATCGGCGACAGCGACGGATCGTCGGTGGGCACCTTGCCCAGGTCGATGATGCCGCCCACACCGGAATCGTGCAGCAGTTCGGGAATGGCGTTGGACAGGCCACCGGCACCGACGTCATGGAAGAACTTGATCGGGTTGTTGGCACCCATCGCCACGCAGCGGTCGATGACCTCCTGGCAGCGACGCTCCATTTCCGGGTTGTCGCGCTGCACGCTGGCGAAGTCCAGGTCCTCGGCGCTTTCACCGGAGGCGACCGAACTGGCGGCACCGCCACCAAGGCCGATCAGCATCGCCGGGCCGCCGAGCACGATCACGGCATCGCCGTCCTGCAGCAGGATCTTGTCGACCTGCACGCGATCGATGGCGCCAAGGCCACCGGCCAGCATGATCGGCTTGTCGTAGGCGCGCACCAGGTCAGCGCCTTCCGGCAGTTCGAAGCTGCGGAAGTAGCCGAGCAGGGCCGGCCGACCAAATTCATTGTTGAACGCAGCGCCGCCGAGCGGGCCGTCGGTCATGATTTCCAGCGCCGGCGCCATGCGCGGGTTCAGCGCGCGCGGCGCTTCCCACGGCTGCGGCAGCTCGGGGATACGCAGGTGCGAGACCGAGAAGCCGCTCAGGCCGGCCTTCGGCTTGCCGCCACGACCGGTTGCGCCTTCGTCGCGGATTTCACCACCGGCGCCGGTCGAGGCGCCCGGGAACGGCGCGATCGCGGTCGGATGGTTGTGCGTTTCCACCTTGATCTGGAACGCGCTGGGCACCTGCGGTTCGCGGCGGTACTCGCCGCTGGCCGGGTCCGGGCGATAGCGCGAGGCTGGATGGCCTTCGATCACCGCCGCATTGTCGCTGTACGCGCTGAGCGTGTGCTGCGGCGTCTGCTGGTGGGTGTTCTTGATCATCCGGAACAGCGAGCGGTCCTGCTCCTGGCCGTCGATGGTCCAGCTGGCATTGAAGATCTTGTGCCGGCAGTGCTCGGAATTGGCCTGCGCGAACATCATCAGTTCCACGTCCGACGGCGACCGGCCCAGCGCGGTGAAGCGCTCGCGCAGGTAGTCGATCTCGTCCTGCGCCATGGCCAGGCCGAGGCGCTGGTTGGCGGCCTCCAGCTGGTCCACCGGTACGCGCTCCAGTTCGCCACGGGCCGGGGTCGAGAACAGGGACTGGCCCTGATCGACGGTCTCCAGCACCGACTGCGTCATCGGGTCGTGCAGCACCTTGACCAGTGCCTGCTGGGCGGCGGCATCGGCCGGCCATCCAAGTACGTCGATGCGCAGGCCACGCTCGACCCGGCTCACCGGCTGGCCGGCACCGCGGACCAGTTCGCTGGCCTTGCTCGACCACGGCGACAGCGTGCCCAGGCGCGGCACCACGATGCGGCTGACCGCACCGTCAGCGACCGCCTCGGACTGCGGGCGGGCTTCCAGGATGCGGCACAGGGTATCGACGTCGGGGGCGGCAGTGCCCTCGGCCTGCACGAAGTAGACGTGCCAGGCACCGCTGATGCGCAGGGAGGGAGCGATGGACTGCAGGCGGGATTCAAGACGTTCGCGGCGGAACGGCGACAGGGCGGGCGCGCCCTCGAGGACCATCATGTCCGGGGAACCGTAGTTGGGAAACGGGCCCGACATTGTACCGGAAGCGGGGGGAGGCTTCGGCCGGGCGGCGCCCGGCACCCGCAGAGGCCGGAGCCAGAGCCAGAGCCGAAGCAACGGCAACGGCCACAGCCAAAGCCAAAACAACCGCTGGATTGCTGTGGGCTGGGTGGGGCGGTGTGGGCCAGCAGGACACGCCGTAAACCCATCCATGGGGGCTCGATGGCGCCATCCATGGCGCCAACGGTCCTGCTGGCCCACACCACCCCACCCTCGACAGTTTCCTGCTGCTGTTGGT
>NZ_WKEE01000090.1:0-11907 GCF_021605635.1 Stenotrophomonas sp. PA-6-5C | reverse complement strand
GCCATGCAGGGGACGCTGCAAGTACATCCATGTAAGCTCGATGGCGCCATCCATGGCGCCAACGCCCCTGCATGACCCACCCGCCCGACCTCAGACAGTTTCCGCGCGCGTCCAGCCACGGAAGAGAAAAAGAAGAGCAGGAGCAGAAGCGGGTCGCGCGCTGTGCGCGCTTTTGTAGTGCCGAGCCATGCTCGGCTGCTCTTGGTCGCGGTGGCTGAACATCCGCGCCGCGCGCGATAGCCGAGCATGGCTCGGCACTACAAAAGCACTGCGCTACAGCAGTTGCCGGAGCATGGCCTTGAGGCGTCGCCCTTCCAGCTGGAAATAGTCGCGCTGTGCACGCCAGTCGGGGAAGCGTTGTTCCACTTCGTGCCAGAAAGCCGGCGAGTGGTTGGCCTGGATCAGGTGGCAGAGTTCGTGCACCAGCACGTACTCGAACGCGGCGGGGCTGCCCAGTACCAGGGCCAGATCCAACGCCATGCTGCCGTCGGGGGCCAGCGAGCCCCATTGCGAGGACATCACCTTCAAGCGCAGGCGGCTGGGCGCGCGCGGCAGGCCGGGCAGGTACTTCGGCAGCCAGCGGCCGACATCGGCGCGGGTCTGTGCTTCGTAGAACTCGCGCAGCAGGCGGCGCAGCGTGGCATCGCCGCCACGGCTCGGCCATTGCACGCAGGCACCGTGCTCGTCGATTTCCAGTCGTGCATAGCGGCCTTCCTGCCAGCGCAGCGGCAACAGGTCGCCGCGCAGCGGCAGCACACCGTCGACGCCAGGCTGCAACGCGGCGGGCAGGCCGTGTCCCTGGTAAACGCGCAGCTGCAGGCCCAGCCACTCGCGATGCTGTTCGAGGAAGCGCTCGCCCATCACCAGGCTGGCGCGTGGCGGCAGTGTCAGTCGTGCACCGCGCTCATCGACGCTGAGCTTGATCCGGCGCGCGCGCGGATCGCGCACACGCAGTACTTCGATCTCGACATCCTCCAGCCGCAGGCGAACGGTGTCGCGCTGTACGGTGGCGGCAGGGACCGGCGAGATCAGGCGGCGCAGCAGACGGCTCATGGTCCCAGCATAGCGCCGTGCGGGGCCGCCGGATGACCGGCGGCCGACGGCCTGCCTGTTCAGTCAGCCTTGCTGAGCTTGAAGGCTTCTTCAAGCAGCAGGAACAGGCGACGGATCTCCGCACTCTGCAGGGCGAAGCGGGCGTCGAACTCGGCACGGCGGCCGTCTTCGTCCGCGTGCTCCAGCTGGTCCAGCGCGCCGTCCAGGAACTTCAGCTTGCGCACGATCAGGTCGTCGCCCAGCACGAAGGACAGGTTGTCCTCGAACACCAGGGCCAGCTTGGTCACCTGCTTGCCGGCGTCCAGGTGCTTGTCGATCTCGTCGCAGCGCAGTTCCTGGTGCTGGCACTTGACCACCGCGCCGCCTTCCACCGGATCCTTCATCTCGCACTCCTCACCCAGGCTGAAGCCGGTGGGCAGGGGCTCGCCGGCGATCCAGCCGGTCAGGATCGAACGCGGCGCGACTTCAGCATTCAGCGGCATCGCCGGGAAGCTGCCGAGCAGGCCCCGGATGTCGGACATGAAGTATTCGCCGGTCTTGCGGCTGGAGGTGTCCACCACCACGTAGCCGTGCAACTGGTCGATGAAAGCGTCGTTGCGCGAGGACTTCACGAAGGCGCGCGGCAGCAGTTCATGCAGCAGGTCGTCCTTCATGCGCTTGCGCTCGCGGCCACCGGGGCGGCGGCCTTCCTTCTCTTCGATCTCTTCCAGCTTGCGCTCGAGCAGGTCGTTGACCACCGCGCCGGGCAGGATCTTGTCCTCGCCACCGACGGTCAGCCACAGGTGTTCGGCAATGCGGTGCGAGAGGGCTTCCTTCTCTTCGCGGCCGAACGGCGAGATGAAACCACGCGAGTTCATTTCCAGCGCGCCGACCGGCTTGAGCAGGGCGTGCGGCAGCAGGGTATCGACTTCGGAAAAATCAGTGGAGGTCGGGAAGCGGAAGAACGTCAGGTTGCGAAAGAACATGGAATTCCGGTGTCTGAAGAAGAAGGGCGCCCGACCTTAAACGGCAGGCGTCTCGGGAACTGCGTCGGCCAGCCAGGCATCGGCATGCGCCGCATCGCCACGGCGGCCCAGGGCCATGAAATCGAACAGGGCGGCATCGGCCAGCTGCGCAGGTCGCACGTCGGCCATCGCACGTGCGATCTGTTCGATGCGCCCGGGATGATCCTGGTCCCACTGCTTGAGCATCAGGCCGACCTGCCGACGCTGCAGGTTTTCCTGGCTGCCGCACAGGGTGCAGGGAATGATCGGGAAGCGGCGGGCCTGCGCGTACTGGGCGATGTCGTGCTCGCGCACGTACGCCAGCGGGCGGATCACCACGTGCTGTCCATCGTCGCTGAGCAGCTTAGGTGGCATGGCGGCCAGCTTGGCATGGTGGAACAGGTTCAGGAAAAACGTGGCCACCACGTCATCGCAATGATGGCCCAGGGCGATCTTGCTGAAGCCGTGCACCTTGGCGTGGTTGTACAGCGCGCCCCGGCGCAGGCGCGAGCACAGCGAACACATCGTCCGGCCTTCCGGGATGACCCGGCTGACCACCGAATACGTGTCCTGCTCGATGATCTGGTACGGCACGCCCAGCCCGGCCAGGTACTCCGGCAGGACGTGCTCGGGGAAACCGGGCTGTTTCTGGTCCAGGTTCACCGCTACCAGCTCGAACGGCACCGGCGCCTTTTTCTGCAGCTGCAGCAGCAGGTCCAGCAGGGTGTAGCTGTCCTTGCCGCCGGACAGGCAGACCATGACCTTGTCGCCTGCTTCGATCATGCCGAAGTCGGCGATGGCCTGGCCGACCTGGCGGCGCAGGCGCTTGCCCAGCTTGTCCGCCCCGTGCCCGGCCACGCGCGGGTCGCGCGAAACGCGCTGCGGGGGATCGGGCAGGGAGATCACGGCGGACATGGCGCCATTCTACCGGCTTGCGGCAGCCCGGACCCGGGGTCGGGATTCCCCTCTCCCGGCAGTCATCGTCGCTGTGTATGCTCGGAGACCGTGGACACCTACAACCCCGCCGAAATCGTCGAACACCTCGTCGCCCTGCGCGCCGAGCACCGGTCGCTGGATGAACAGATCGCGCGCATGGCCGCCAACGGCGAGGATGAGCTGGAGTTCAAGCGCCTGAAGCGGCGCAAGCTGCAGTTGAAGGACTGCATCACCAAGCTGGAAAGCCTGCAGATTCCGGACGAGCCGGCGTAACCGGTGGCCCATCCACGCATGGCGTGGATCTACTGCAGGCCCGTGCCCGGCCCGAAGTCCGGTAACGACCCGACAATCTGTGGATCCACGCCATGCGTGGATGGCACGGCCGCCAACACATGGATGCACGCCATGCCGGGACATCCGGTAGATCAACGCCATGCGTGGATGACGCGATCCGGCAATCCATGGATCCACGCCATGCCGGGACATCCAGTAGATCCACGCCATGCGTGGATGGGGCCCCGCATCAACGCGGCAGCGCCAGCTCAGCACTCCATGCCGCTTCGCCGTCCACGGTCAGGTGGCAGCGGCGCATGTTGCCGGCACCGGCACAGCGCAGCCCCAGCGGATGGCCGTACCAGTCCCCGCCAAGACCCTGCCGAGCGGCGGGTTCATCACCACTGATGCGCACCTCGCCAGCCAGCCACAGACGGTAGCGCGCCGGTTGTCCGGCCTCTGCTTGCAGGCACAGGCGCACCGGCGCATCGGCCAGCCGCCCGGGCAGGTTATCGTCCACGCAGACCTCTGCAGCCTGCACCGAAGCAGCCGCAAGGCCTGCGGCCGCGATCAACGCGGCCAGGCCCGACAGGCGCCGCAGGTTCAATCCTGCGGTGCCGGTTCGTCCGGGCGCGCGGCTTCCGGGCTGACCCGTTCGATGGTGTGGCGCAGCTCGCGGCCGAGGATGAACTTGGCATCCTTGGCCCAGGCATCCAGGCGCTCGTCGAACAGCAGCTTGCTGTTCTCGTCCGGCCACACCAGGCGCAGCTCGCGCAGCTTCTGGATGAACCCGCGGAACAGCGACTTGTCGAAGAACTCCGGCGCGGCCGGCGCATAGAGCAGGCTCAGGCGCTGCGCGGCCTGCTGGCACAGGCTTTCCAGCTCGGCGGCGCCGAGCGTGCCCGGGCCGTTCTTCACCAGCACCGAAATGGCGATGTAATAGCGCTCGAACGCCTGCTGCAGCGAATGGCCGATTGCACGCAGGCGGAACACTTCGTCGGTCTGCCCGGTGTTGCGCGCGAGGATGCCGCCGTCGTCTTCGTTGACGTTCTGCAGCAGGCCCTCACGCACGAATACGTCGATGGTCTGGTCGATACGCTGGGCGAACTCGTCCTCGGTCCACGGCAGGAACAGCTCGGCCTGCAGGAACGGGTACACCGTGCGGCCCAGCTGCACCAGGCCGGTGCGGCTCATGCGGCGATTGTTCTGGAAGCAGCAGGCCACCCACGACGACGCGGTGAACAGGTGCACCACGTTGTTGCGGAAGTAGCTCAGCAGCACCGCGGTATCGCCGCTGACGCTGAGCACGTCGCCCAGCGGGTGCTTGATGCGGGTAAGAACGTTGATCTCTTCGGCGTGGGCGATGATCCGCTCCGGCGAGTGCGGGGTCACCGTCACCCGGCCCGAATACGGCATCTCCACCAGCAGGGTCTTGCACAGTTCGATCTGCGCGATCAGGTCGGCCTCGCCCATCGCGTGCTTGGGCGTGGACAGCAGGGCCAGCGCCAGCAGGTTGATCGGATTGACGTCGGCCGCGCCGTTGATGCGCACCTGGATGCGCTCGGCCAGGGTGTCGACGGTGGTCGACAGCCACGAGGGCTTCTCGTCCTCGGACACCGCCTCGCCACCCCACTCCGGGGCCTTCTCGGCCAGCACATCGTTCAGCGCGATCGGTTCGCCGAAGTTCACCACCACCTGGCCGTAGTTCTGCTTGAGCACCTTGGGGATGCCCCACAGCAGCTGCCAGATCGATTCCTTTTCCTTCGGCCGCCCGGACAGTTCATCCAGGTAGCTGCCGCCCTCCATCAGCTTCTCGTAGCCGATGTAGATGGGCTGGAACAGCACCGGCTTGCGCGGCTGGCGCAGGAACGCGCGCAGGGTCATCGAGATCATGCCGCCCTTGGGCTGCAGCAGGCGGCCGGTACGCGAGCGCCCACCCTCGACGAAGTATTCGATGGAGTAGCCGCCTGCGACCAGCTGCGCCACGTACTCGCTGAGCACCGCCGAGTACAGCGCGTTGCCACGGATCGAGCGGCGGATGAAGAACGCACCGCCCTTGCGCAGCAGGGTGCCGACCACCGGCAGGTTCAGGTTGATGCCGGCGACGATGTGCGGCGGCACGATGCCACGGTCGTACAGCAGGTAGGACAGCAGCAGGTAGTCCATGTGGCTGCGGTGGCTGGGCACATAGACCACTTCGTGGCCCGGCGCGGCGGCCTTGAACTTGTCCAGATGGTGCACCAGCACGCCGGCGTAGATGCGGTTCCACACGTGGCTGAGCATGAAGCTTGCCGAGCGCACCACCGGGCTGGAATAGTCCGCGGCGATTTCCCAGGCGTAGGCGTGCGCCTTCTTCCAGGCATCGCTGGTTTTGCTGTTGTCGCGCTTGGCCTGGGAGGCGATCGCTTCGCGCACCGTCTCGGCGGCCAGCACCTGGTCCACCAGCAGGCGCCGGGTCGACAGGTCAGGACCGATCACCGACTCGCGGATGCGGCGGAAATGGGTACGCAGCACGCGCTGCAGCTTGCGCACCGTACGCTCGGGCTCCAGGCCCTCGTCGATGGTCGAGCGCAGCGAGATCGGCGGTGCGAAGCGGACGATGGTGTTGCGGCCGTTCAGCAGCAGGCCGAGCAGGCGGCGGAAACGGCCGACCAGCGCCCAGTTTTCCGAGAACAGCACGGCGAACCAGCCGCTCTGCTTGTCCGGGGCGCGGCCGACGAAGATCGATACCGGCACCAGGTGCACATCCAGGTCATCGCGCACGCGATGGGCCTGCAGGACCTTGGCCAGCGAATCGGAATGGGTCTTGGCGCCGCGCTGCTCGGGAATCAGCGAGTTGCTGGAGCTGCGGCGCGACAGGGCCAGGTAGGCGCGCTTGCGGCCGGTGGGGTCACCGGCCAGCGGCACCAGCGGCGACGGCAGGCCGGCCTGGCGGCAGGCCTTGTCCAGGATCAGCGCGTTGGACAGGCCGTAGTCTTCCAGCACGTACATGACCGGGCGGCCATCGTTGTACTGGCCCGGGTCTTCCGGCTCGATCTTCAGCGACAGCCAGGGTTCCACCAGACGCCCGAGCAGGCGCGCCCACAGCGGGCGGCGGCCGGCAGGACGCGCGTGCACGGGCGTCGCCGCCGGCGGCGTGCCGGCGTCGGTCGAGGGGGACACCGGCGCCGTGTCGGCGGGCGTCTGCTGGGATTCTTCGCCGGGGAACGGCAGCGGGTTCTGTTTCGACATCGACGTCATTATGGCTTAGCCGATGGCGTTGCCGCTTCCCCATCGGTTGCGGGGGCGGGCACAGGCTCTGGCGCGGCGGCCGCGCGCGCCGCATCTGCCTGGCGCAACAGGGCGTCGGTATCGGCCAGGGTGCGGGTCAGGTACCAGTGGCCCTCGCGCCGGCTCAGCGGCACCTGCACGGTCATCGCGCGGCCGGCAAGCTCGTACTGCAGGCGCACCAGGGCGTTGTCGCCCTCCACCGACAGCAGCTCACCACGCACGCTGCGCAGCGCCTCGTCCACGCCCAGGCCATAGCTGGCCAGCACGGCCTTCACCGTATGGATGAACGGCGCCAGCTGCTGCAGGCTGCCTTCCATGCCAGCTGCCTGCAGACCGGCGTCGTCCTGGAAACCGACCTCGGCCGCGGCACCAACGAGCGCAGCGATGCTGCTGCGGGCTCTGGCGCGGTCGCTGATGGGTGCGTCCTGGGCCCAGGCCGCCAGCGTCTGCACCAGCTGGATGTAGTGCGCCTGCTGGCCGGGCGTATAGCCCTTCTGGTGCCGCAGGTACTGCACGCCGAAGTTGCCCATCGACTGCGCGGCCTGGCGCACGGCGCGGGCCTGGCCGGCCAGCTGGCGGTCGAAACTGCGCTGCAGCTGCGCGCTGGCGCCGGGCTCGCGCAGCGCCGCCAGCATCGGCAACAGCTGGTCGCCGAGCGGCAGTCCGGTCAGCGGCCACTGGCTGTGGCCATCGGCCCAGGCCTGCTGCAGGCGCTGGTACTGGCTGGGCGGCACCGACAGCTTTGCGTAGCCGACCAGGTCGTCCTCGGCCAGCCGTTGCGCCATCGCCTGTACCGCGGTGACAGGCTCGGCCGGCGCGGCGGCCGGATCGCTGCCGGATTCACGGCACGCGGCGATGGCCAGCAGCAGCATGGCCGCCAGCCCCCATCCCCGTGCAGACCTTCCTCGCACTACAACGCTCATGCAATCGGACTCCCCGGACCGGTCCGCATCTTGCGGCCTGCGACGTGACAGCGGCAAGCCGGGGCGTCACGGTTTCTGCCATGGCCTGCGCTGCGCGGGGGATTCACGCCATGTGCCGACGGGCCTCCCCACAGCGGGCGGATAAAAAAAAGAGCCCGGATCACAGGGATCGCAGACTCTTCAAACCGGCGCAAGGCCGGTGGACAGTGTTGTGGCGCATGTCCGGCCCGAAGACCGGATGGCGGCGATCCTACGCTGCCCGCAAAGTTAACGCAACACATGACAAAACATCATTCAACCCATTGATTTTATTGAATCAATCGCGTTTCCAGACCGCTTCTATGAAATCTACGGCATGTTTTTCGGCGATTCGGGCATAAACGCCGGGGTAGCCGGCCAGCGCGCAGCCTTCGCCCCAGCTGACGACACCGAACTGGGTCCAGCCCTCGCGCAGGCGCAGCAGCAGCGGACCGCCGGAATCGCCCTGGCAGCTGTCGATCCCCTCGCGTCCTGCGCAGATGACCTTGCCGCGTGCCAGCTCGCCCGCATACGCCTGCTGGCACTCGGTGAAGGGCACGAACGGGGTCTGCACCGTCTGCAGCTGGGTGGGATAGAGGCGCCCGTCGGTGATATCGGTGTCGCCCCAGCCGATCACCGTGAACTGCCTGCCTGGCTTGAGATAGCTGGCATCGGGCCGCAACCGCAGCGCCACCGGCTGCGCATCGGCCAACGGCGCACTCAGGTGGATCAAGGCGACGTCATGCTCCAGCGAATTGCCGCTGTTGAACGCCGGATGCACGTGGATGGCCGTGACGTTGGATGCGCGTGCCGACGGTTCGGTGGACAGCGCAGTGACGCCGCCCAGCACGGCGAGATCACCGGGGCGATCACCCTCCACGCAGTGCGAGGCCGTCAGCACCCATGAGGGGGAAATCAGCGTGCCGCCACACCAGTGGCGACCGTGGTCACTGTCGCCGTACGACAGGCGCTGGATGCTGACCATGAACGGGTAGTCACCGGGCCTGGCAGCCTCGCCACCGATGATGCGCGGCGCTTCGCGGGGCTGGGGTGCCGCCGCAGCGGGAAAGACGATGGCGGCGGCCAACAGGCTGCCGAACAGCAAAGAGGTGCTGCGATACATATCCGTGTATTCCTCTATCGATGGTTGGAACCGGCACGGCCGCGGTCCGTGCTGGTGCACCGAGTGATAGAGGTCGCTCCACCCGCGCGGCGCGATGTGGCGCACAGTTTCCCGGGCTGGGGTCGGGTGCGTCAGGGCAACAGACGCAAATGCGAACGCCACCCCGCATTCGGCGGGATGGCGTTCGTGGTACCGGCGTGACCGTCGTCGGAGCGTGGCTCAGCGCGCGGCCAGAGCCGTCGCGATTTCCTGCTGGATCGCCCGTGCTGCGGCCTGCGGATCGGACGCCAGGCGGATCGGACGGCCGACCACGATGGCATCGGCGCCATCGGCAAACGCCTGCGCCACCCCCACGGTGCGCTTCTGGTCATCGCCGACCGGGCCACCCGGACGGATGCCCGGGCAGACGATCGAGAAACCGGCGCCGGTCGCGGCACGGATCGGACCCGCTTCCTGGCCGGAAGCGATCACACCGTCGATGCCCGCAGCCTGTGCGGCCAGCGCGCGTTCGACCACAACCTCCACCGGCTCGCGGTCGATGCCCATCTGTGCCAGGTCCGGGCGGCCCATCGAGGTCAGCACGGTCACTGCCAGCAGGCGCATGTCGCCGCTGTTGGCGGCCGCACAGGCCTCCATCATCGCCGGGTGCCAGCCGTGGATGGTGGCGTAGCTGACCGGCCACTGCGCCAGGCGCTTGATCACCGCTGCGGCGGTGGCCGGAATGTCGAAGAACTTGAGGTCGACGAACACGCGCTTGTCGCGACGTGCCAGCTCGTCCAGCACCTGGAAGTACTCGCCGGAAGCGAGCAGTTCCATGCCGATCTTGTAGAACGCCACGCTGTCGCCAAGGCGGTCGACCCACTCCAGCGCCTGCACGCGGTCAGGCACGTCCAGCGCGAAGATCAGACGCTCGTCGTCACGCAGCGGCAGCGGGGCGCGGCTCACGGCGCGTAGTCCAGCGCGGCGCGCTTGGCGTCATGACGGGCCTGGCGCGGCTGCGAGTAATCGTTGTTGAACTGCGCCGGCTCGAAGCCGCCGTAGGTCGGGTTCGGCAGCATCCACCAGCGCTCGCCGAACCAGTCGTGATACTGCTGCAGCAGCGCGTCGCGGCCGTCATTGGTGTTGGCGGTCACTTCCACGAAGTCACCCAGCTGGTCGCCGAACTGCATCAGCACGCGGTACTTCTGGCCGGCCAGGCGGCGGCGGCAGTTCTTCTCGCTGCCGGCCTGCTCGCAGCCTTCGACCACGGTACCCAGACCGAGGAACACGCTGTCATCGGCCACCGGCAGGCCCTGCTCGCGCAGGTTGGCCAGGGTCGCGTCCTTCAGGTGTACGGCACGGTTGGAGATGTACAGCAGGGTCACGCCCTTGGCGTTGGCGGCCTTGGCGAAGTCGACCACGCCGGGAATGGCCTTGGCCTTCTTTTCGGCAACCCACTGGTCCCAGCTGAGTTCGTCGTATTCCTTGCCGTCACGCACCAGGCGCGCCTGGTAGGGCGAGTTGTCCAGCACGGTCTCATCCACGTCCAGCACCACGGCCGGCTTCAGGCCCTTGGCCTCGTTGCCGCGCTCTTCCGGCACCAGCGCATCCCAGTGGGCTTCCTTCAGCGCGACGTCCAGGTGGTCGGCGGCCGCGCGGTAGGTCTGCTCGGTGATCGCCTTGTATTCCTGCGCGCGCTGCATCCACAGCACGGCGTTGAGGTTGTCGTTGGCGGTCGCGTCGAGCGCACCGTCTGCCTTGGCGGCAGCGGCCGGCGCTTGCGGGGTGGCGGCTTCGGCAGGCGCTTCCACGCGCTTGCAGGCGGACAGGCCCAGCGCCGCGGTGGCGAGCAGGGTCAGGGACAAGGAAACGGGACGACGCATGGATTCACCGGCAATCAGATATACCGGCCCATTTTACCGGCAAAGGCGCCGCCGGGACGGCTATGCTTGGTGGTTGACCTGTTGTCTTCCGGAAGCCGCCATGACCGACCCTGCCCAGACCCCCGACGTTCCGCTGCTGGATGCCGTACAGGCGCGCCTGCTGGGCTGCCTGGTGGAGAAGGAAGCCACCACCCCGGACACCTACCCGCTGACGGTCAACGCCGCGCAATCGGCCGCCAACCAGAAGACCGCCCGCGAGCCGGTGATGAACGTAAGCGCCGGCAGCGTGGAGCATGCGCTGCGCCAGCTGGAAACACTGGGCCTGGCCCGCCAGCACTTCTCCTCGCGCGCCGACCGCTACGAGCACCGCCTGCAGAGCGCGCTGGACCTGACCCGGCAGCAGACCGTGCTGCTGGCCCTGTTGCTGCTGCGCGGGCCGCAGACCCTGGGCGAGCTGGTCACCCGTGCCGAGCGCCTGCACCGCTTCGCCGATGCCGACGAAGCCCGCCACGCCATCGAGCGCCTGCAGCAGCGTGCGCTGCTGGTGGTGCTGCCGCGCGCCAGCGGCCAGCGCGAAGACCGCTACATGCACCTGCTGTGCGGTGAAGTGGACGGCGCGGCGTTGGCAGCGAAGTACGCCAGCAGTGGCGGCGGTGCCGAGTCGGCCGATCCCGGCCTGGCTGAGCGCGTGGCCCAGCTGGAAGCGGCCGTGGCCGAACTGCAGGCCCAGCTGGCGGAACTGCGCGGCGGCTGAGGCGGTGGGTGCCGACCGTTGGTCGGCACGGTGGCACTCTGTCGTGCCGACCAACGGTCGGCGCCCACCACGATCAAACCTCGGCCGCGCCGAGCGTGGCGTATAGGCGGCTGGGGCTGTCGATGCCCGGCAACTGGATCACCCCGCGTTCCTGCATGCCCAGGCCCAGCAGGATCTTCCCGGACACCACGTGGTCCAGGTCGGTGATGCCGTACAGGTCCTGCAGGCCCAGCACCGTGCGTGCGTGATTGAACACCGCCCGCGCCGCCTCGCCGGCATAGCCCTGCCCGGCGAATTCCGACAGCACCGCATAACCGACGTCCGGTCCCGGCAACCCATCACGGCGCACCAGCCCGGCGTTGCCCAGCCAGGCGCCATCGGACAGCCGCTCGATCGCATACATGCCGAAGCCATTCAACGCATAGCTGTGCAGCACCCGCAGGGCGATGTACTCGCGCGCCTGCTCTTCGTCGCGCACGTTGCGGTCACCGATGAAACGCACGAAGCCCGGATCGTTGAGCAGCGCCAGCATCGGTGCCGCATCGCGGTCCGGTTCAATGGCCCGCAGACGCAGGCGTTCGCTTTCAATGGGATGCACGCGCAGACCTCCAGCCGAAACCCCGATTCTGCCTCAACGCCCGGCTGTTGATTTTGATTTTCTTTTTTCTTTTCCGTGGCCGGCGCACACGGAACCTGTCAGGAGCCGGGCGGG